>DASUGI010000112.1:0-18104 GCA_036274115.1 Verrucomicrobiia bacterium | reverse complement strand
ATATGGCCCACGCGGTCACAACGCTACGAGCCGAGCGCGGTTATTCGGCCACAAAACACGATGGGAGCACGGGCGAAATACCGAAAATCGTGCGACGCCAGTTCGGCCGTTTTTACGACGGCAAAAAAGTTCGCAACAGTTCGCCTCCGCGAAGCGACTTCAAGTGTGTTCACCAATCGCATTACGACTCTCACGCGCACCGTCAACACGCTCGCGCCTCCGTCGGTTCTGTTCATAAACAGCCCGAGCACGGATGGCGGAATCCATGTGCTGAACTCAAATGTGGTTTTTGCCATCCAATCCTGTTTCAGCACCAGCCTGGGGACGAATCCGAATCTCTTCAGCCTTCACATCAATGGGACGCTGCAACCGCGGAGCAATTACATCATCCTTGCGAGTGGCTGCGGGCTGGGCTTGCGTTCTCTTTATTACAACTGGAACTCACACGTGATTGGCACCAACACCATCACGGTCACCTACTCCAACTCGCTCGTACTGTCGGACACTCACGCGATGGTGGTGGCGCGGACCGGCGACTCCGATGGCGACGGCATGAATGATTATTCCGAGATTCTGGCGGGCACAAACCCGCTCGATGCAAATTCCGTCCTCCGCATCACTGAGCTGGCCAACGGAAATCAACTGGTGGTTTGGGATAGCGTGCCTGGCCGCAACTACCAGGTGCTCGCCACGACCAATTTGTTTCAACCGATGCAGGTCATCAGCCCCGTGGTTCAGGCCAGCAGTTCGTCTTCGTTCTACTTCGACAACACGCCCGATGCGACTAACAAGTTCTACCGCGTGCGAGTCCTGCCCTAGGCGGCTGCGGTCACACGAACTTGTGTCTGGTCAGACGCCACGGGACGTTGTAGCAATTCTACATGCTGACCTCATTCACTCGCGCAACCAGGCTGGCCCTTGCTCTATCTTTTCTGTCGCCATGTGGGTTCGCAGTCAATGCCATTGTCCCCTGCCGCATCGAGGTAGTGGAGAAATCGACCGGCTGGCCCGTGCCACTCGTGGAGCTCCGCACCACGCATAATGTCCGGCTCGTGACGGACAATGCGGGGGTTATTGCCTTCGACCTTCCTGAACTCATGGGAGTGGAAACGTGGTTCGACATCAGCGGGCAAGGCTATGAAGTGCCCAAGGATGGTTTTGGCATACGCGGCGTGCGCTTGAAACCGCTGCCCGGCGCAACACTTCGGGTTGAAGTCAATCGCACCATCATCGCCAAACGCCTCGGACGGCTCACCGGCGGCGGGTTGTTCGCGGAAAGCCAAAAGCTCGGGCTTGAAAGCGATTGGAAGGAGTCTGGCGAAGTGGGTTGCGACTCCGTGCAAAATGCGGTTCACCGCGGAAAACTGTTTTGGATCTGGGGCGACACCACCATGGCAAATTATCCATTGGGAATCTTCAACGCCACGAGCGCCACAACGCCCCTTCAACCGCTGGCTTCCTTCGAACCACCCGTGCGCTTGCCCTTCACGTATTTTCGTGATGGAAAAGGCAGGCCACGTGGAGTGGCCACCATTTCCGGCGATGGACCAACTTGGATTACAGCTTACGTGAGCTTGCCGGACAAAAATGGCACGCCTCACCTTGTGGGCTCGTACATGAAAATCAAGCCGCCGTTGGAAGCCTACGAATGGGGACTCTGCGTCTGGAACGAAGAGACCGAAGCACTGGAGCGCTTCAAAGTTCTTTGGAAAAAGTCAGAGTCAAATTCGAAAGTTCCGCCACTGCCGGATGGGCATCCGGCTTTCTGGAAGGATCGCAACGGCAAGGAATGGGTGTTGTTCGGCAACCCGCTGCCGACGTTGCGATGTCCCGCAACATTCGAAGCGTGGCAGGATGCCTCAACCTGGGAAGTGTTATCGCCACAAACCAACCTGGTTTCAGCTACTGACGGTAAACCCGTGAAGCCGCACAGCGGCTCCATCGCGTGGAATCCCTGGCGCCAGCGCTGGGTCACGATCTTCATGGAGGCGTTCGGAAAACCATCAACGTTTGGGGAACTCTGGTATGCCGAAGCGGACGCGCCGACTGGCCCGTGGGGACCGACAATCAAGGTGTTAAGCCACGACAATTACACGTTCTACAATCCCCGCATCCATCCGGAGTTCACGGCGACGAATTCGCCGATTCTGATTTTTGAGGGAACTTTCACCCAACAGTTCGCCAACAAGCCACAACCGACACCTCGCTACGACTACACTCAGATCCTGTATCGGCTCGATCTGGATGACCCCAAGCTCAAGCCAGCGCAGGTAAAAGCAGGAAACTAAAAGCAACAATCCCCGCCAGAACCGGTCTGACGGGGACTGTTTCGCAGGAACCCACAAATTTATGCGGGTACTTCGCGCTGCACCCAGGCGGTGGCGTACTGCGTCAACTCAGAAGCATCCTTGAGATTCAGCTTCCGCTTAATCTGCTCGCGATAGTATTCGACGGTCTTGACGCTCAGGTGAAGTTCGCTGGCGATTTCCTTCGTCTTCTTCCACTGGCCAATCAGGTGAAACACTTCGACCTCGCGGTCGCTCAGCGACTTGATCGCCGGTTGTTGAACATCGGTGTTTCCGCGCACCTGTTGCTGAAGCATCTTCGCGCCGAGTGCGTCGCTGACATAAACACTGCCGCTTAACACGCGGCGAATGGCGGTGACAATCTTCTCCAGCGCCTCTTGCTTCATCAGGTAACCGAGCGCACCCGCGCGGAACGCGATTTCGGCATAAACCGTTTCGTCATGGACGCTCACCACCAGAATGGGGAGCGAAGGAAATTGAGCTTTGATGTTGCGGATCAGTTCCAGTCCGCTGCTGTCCTTAAGCGATAAATCCGCGATGATGAGGTCGGCCTTGAGGCGCATGATCGAGTCGAGCGCTTTGCGGGCGTCTTCTTCTTCGCCAATGACGACGAGGTCGCTCTGCCGATTGATGAGCTGGGCGATTCCGAACCGCACCACCGCATGGTCGTCCACCAGCAGAATTCGCTTCCGAGTATCTTTTGTCTCCGCTTGTTTCGTTTGCATCGTTAAGTGGAAATATCTATTCAGGCCACATGGTCGCTGCTCGCATACTGCAAGTTGGAAGCCAAGCTCAGAATCTTTCGCTAACTAGCGAAGTTTGAAGTCGCGCAATTACGACGTTGTCTCACGTCAGGACAAGGCGGTTGGGGAACAAGACAAGCACGTCCCTTGACTCGCCAGACTTCGTCACTAGACTCGCCCGATGCTCAAGGCGAGTTCGAGTGATAGCCAGCTTAACCGCAGCGAAAAGCGATGAGAAAACCGTCGCTCTTCATCGTCTGGCTGACCGTTTTCATCGACCTGATTGGCTTCGGCATCGTCGTCCCGCTGGTACCGGTGTTCGCCAAACGGTTTGACGCTACCAGCTACACCATCGGGTTGGTGCTGGCCTCGTTCTCGTTGATGCAATTCATCTTTGCTCCCATTTGGGGAAGGCTTTCGGATCGTGTCGGGCGGCGTCCGATCCTGTTGCTGAGCACCGCCGGAGCGGCCGTCTCCTACGTCGTTTTCGCACTGGGATCGGGATTAGAGAACCCGACTTCGGCTTTGTTGGCACTGGGGCTGGCGCGAGGTTTTGCCGGCGCCTTTGGTGGCAACATCACGGTGGCGCAGGCCTACATTGCGGACATCACTCCGGCGGAAAGTCGCTCGAAGCGGATGGGTTTAATCGGCATGGCGTTCGGTCTGGGTTTCATTCTGGGACCGGCCATCGGTGGCGTGAGCCTGAAATATCTGGGCATTACCGGCCCGGGCTGGATGGCGGCTGGCGTCTGCGCTCTGAATTTCCTGCTGGCACTTTGCATTCTGCCGGAAAGCCGCCAACCGAGTTCCGAGCATGTTCCGCCACGGCCGCATCTGTCGCAATGGAAGCATACCCTCACGCAGCCCGGTATCGGTTTGCTCATCATCGTCTTTTTTTTCTCAACACTGTGCTTTAGTTGCTTTGAAGTCACTCTGGCGCTGCTGGTCTGTGACAACTTCAGATTGGATATTCGCGATAACGCCACAACGGCAACCGTCGCGACGTACTTGTTTGTTTATTGCGGCCTGATCAGTGCGTTTGTACAGGGAGGCATGATCGGTCGAATCGTGAAAAAGCTGGGTGAACCAAAAGTCATCGCGATGAGCCTGATTATGACAGCCATCAGTCTCGCCTTGCTCCCCTTCATCAAAGGCACGGGCGTTCTTTCGTGGCAAATACTAGGGCAATCCCAGGGACTCGGCTGGTGGTTCCTGCTTGGGGTCCTGGCACTGCTGGCGGTGGGATCGAGCCTGACACGGCCACCTTTGTTCGGTTTGCTGTCAAACCTGACTTCAGCCCATGAGCAAGGCGGCAACATCGGCGTGGCTCAGGGCGCGGGGAGCCTGGCCAGAATCGTCGGTCAATTCAGCGCCCCAATCATCCTGTTGGATGTTTCGCCGCGCCTGCTGTTCGTGGGAAGCGCCGCCATTCTGCTGCTGACCAGCGTTGTGGTTATTCAAAAACTCTCCCGCTACCAGCGCTAGCGGCCAGCCCAGCAGAGTCCCTTTCCGCGTCTGGTCGCAAGAACATCTCGGCCGCAGCATCAGCAAAGCGAAGTCCCGTCGCATTCAGACGAAATCGGTCGTCAGTTTTCACGCCCCAACCGCGCAAAACCAGTTCATCCATGTCAGTGCGCCAGTCCTCCCGCAGGTCTTTGCCCGTGATGCGTAGAAACTCGTCAAAACTCCAGCCGATGTTCATCCGCAACCCGAACGCAGCCGTCTCCCCTGCCCGGCCCGGCAGACTCAGTTCTTCCTTGCTCTCAATGGCTCGCCGGCCTTTCTCCAATTGCTCGCAATAAAGCTGCGTGTTCGACCAGTTCTTGGTTCGCACTCCACGCACATAACCCGTGGCGCTTGGCCCCAAACCGTAGAACGAACCGCCGCGCCAATAGTTGACATTGTGACGGCACGCACGGGAGGGGATCATTGGAGTTCCAGGTTCCAGGTTTCGCGTTCCAGGTTTGTTCACGTGCCGCGCGAAGTTCGCAATTTCATATTGCAGAAAACCGGCAGCAGCGGACCTTGCCACCAATTCTTCATACATGGCACAAGCCAGGTCTTCATCCACGTCAAACTCACCCGCATTCAGTTGCGCGTAAAGCGGGGTGTCCTCCTCGTAGATGACTTCGTAACTCGAAAGATGTTCGCTCCCCAGCGCCAACGCCTCGTCCAGTGTCGCCTGCCAAACCTGCAACGTCTGCCCGGGAATCGCGAACATCAGGTCGATGTTCACATTGTCGAACCCGGCTTGCCGGAGGATATCAAACGACTTGAAGACCATCTCGCGCGAATGAACCCGCCCCAGGCGATCCAGCAGGGCTTCATCCAATGACTGCACTCCCATGGAGACCCGATTCACCCCGAAGCCACGCAGCAGTTTCGCCTTGTCGAGCGAAACCGTGGCCGGGTTACATTCCACCGAAAACTCCTCCGCGCCCAGGAGTCCCGAACGCTCCATGGTTTGCAGCACGGCTTCCCACTGACGCAGGCTCAGTAGCGATGGCGTGCCGCCGCCAAAGAAAATCGTGCGCGGCCAAACGTCATGCGCCACCAATTCCAGCTCCCGTTGGAGAGCCGCTACGTAGCGATTGATCAGTTCCCCGCTGGAAGCCTCAGAAAAGAACGCGCAATACTCGCACTTCTGCGCACAGAAGGGCACATGCACATAGAGGCTCTCGATGGGCGAGACATCCGAACTCGACATGGCGACAACTTCGCATCCTCGCAATGTCGAGGCGACGCAAATTTTCCACTGGCCAGTGGAAGAAGCCGATGGAGAACGGTCTAGGCCTGGGCGCGCTGAACGTTTTGGGCTTTTAAGCCCTTATCACTGGAAATGACATCAAACGTAACCGTCTCCCCTTCATTCAATGTCTTAAAGCCCCCGCCCACGATAGATGTGTGATGAACAAAAACATCCTGGCCGGACTCCTGGGCTATAAAGCCAAACCCTTTTTTGTTATCGAACCACTTTACTTTGCCACTTGCCATATTTTCTCTCCTGATGGTTGCGTACAGCCATCAACCTGAGCAAAACGGGATCGTGCGCTTCCTGCGTGACCAAGTTGTGTTCACTGGGTGGTAGCTGCGGCAACGCGCACCACAATATGGAGTTGCCTTTGCAAGGTCAAGCCTTTGTTTGTCATACAAAGGACGACATTCGAAACGCTTACTCAATTTGCAACGCCTGCTCAATAAACTGGCTCAAGTGAGTAAGAATAACTGAATCTGCTACCACCAGCGTAGCTCCGGCAGCACGGCCCGCCGCTTGCAACGCATCATCCCCATCGTCAGCGAACGCAATCACCGGAAGGTGCGCGGTGGAACTTTCGTTCCGAAGTTTGCGAATCACAGCACAAACGTCTCTGCTTCTCGGTGCGAGATCCGCAAAGATCAGCATCGGTCCCGCATGCGCGGCACAATCGAAAAGCTCGTCCAGTTTGGGCACAACCTGGACGCGGTACTTGGAATCTTGAAGCCGGTTAACCAGTTGGCTGCCAGGAATCAAGTCTTCGTAGAACACGAGCGCCAGCGGCAATGTCACGAGCCGAAGTTTGTCGAGCAGCCTGAGAAATGCAAAGGAATTATGACACAACAATCTGCGCGCGAACCCTGGCAAAAGCCGCCTTGCGCCTGCCATGCCGCTGAACTAGCCTCGCTACAGTGAAAAAAGCGGACGAAAGCCCAATCACACCGGCGGATTGCTGCGCCGAGGCCGCAACCTGCCCGCTCTCGCACGTCGAGGCCGGCACGGTGGTTTGCATCAAGCAACTCACTGCTCAACCCAACGTGATTGATCGCCTCCGCGAAATGGGTCTGGGCGAGCAACAACGCATCCGCCTCATCAGCCGCCATCCCAGCTTGATTTGCCAGGTCTGCAACGCCCGCGTCGCGCTCAGTCAGGATCTGGCCAAAGCGATTCTGGTTGAACCGCTTTCAAAAGTCCGCTGACCTCGATGTCCGCCGCTCCGCAACCGCTAACTTCAGTCGCCCTGGGAACAACCGCTACCGTGGCAGAAATCAAGTTGCCGACGGCAAGTCGCCCGCGTTTGATGGAAATGGGCCTGCTCGTCGGGACAAAAGTCGAGCTCGTCCGCTTCGCGCCAATGGGTGACCCGGTCGAAATCAAAGTGCGTGGTTACAATCTCACGTTACGCAAGCACGAGGCCGAGCAAATCTTCGTCAACGCTGCCCAGTAAGTGGTGGTTCAACGCAAGATGCTGGCGCAATCCACCGACAGAGAATCGCAATCTGCCGCTAACCCATCGTTCTTGAAATCCGTATCCTTCAACCGAGTCTATGACGAGCCGCGCGCCTGAAACCCCAACCTCAGTGCGCTCGCCCGTTGCAACCCGTGAGAACTACATCGTTCTGACTGGCAATCCGAACTGCGGTAAAACAACTCTGTTCAACACGCTCACCGGCTTGCGCGCCAAAGTGGGCAACTACGCCGGCGTCACGGTTGAACGCAAGGAAGGCAAACTGCTAGGCGCTCCGCCGGATTCCAACATCCGCGTGCTCGACCTGCCGGGCACTTACAGTCTCAGTCCCAACTCACTCGACGAACAAGTCTCTCGCGATGTGCTGCTCGCGCGACTCCCGGAACTGCCCGCGCCCGATGTCATCGTGGTGGTCGTGGATGCCGCCAATCTTCAACGCAACCTTTACTACGCCACTCAAGTCATCGAACTCGGGCATCGCACTATTCTCGCGCTGAACATGGTGGACGTGGCCGAGAGTCTCGGTCACGAAATTGACGCGAAGAAACTCTCCGAACTACTCGACGTGCCGGTAATCCCCGTCGTCGCCAGTACCGGCCAGGGTGTTCCACAGCTACGCGACCAGATTCTGGCTTCACTGAAAGACAAAAGCGAAATCAAGCCGCGCTTGTTCTGCCAGTTACCCGGATTGTTTCGCATTGAAGCCACAAACCTCGCTGACCTGCTGGCGGAAACTTTCAAAGAGCGTCGCCTTCAAGCCACCGCTGAAGGGCTCCTGTTGTTGAGTAACGAAAAGGCGCTCGCTTCCAGTTCGACCCATTATCCGCAGAAGATTCAAGACGCAGTCACCGCCGCACGCAAACGGCTCGATGCCGCCAATGTGGACTGGCGAGGCGCGCCCATCGAGTGGCGTTATGGTCGGGTTGCTGAAATCCAGCAGACCGTTACCAGGGAGCTGGCGCCACCCGGTGAAACCCTCAGCGACAAGCTCGACCGCGTCGTTACCCACAAAGTCTGGGGCTCAGTGATCTTCGTTGCCGTGATGGCGCTGATCTTTCAGAGCATTTTCACGTTCGCGAGCTACCCCATGGATTGGCTTGAAGGTGGCGTGAGTTGGGCCGGAGAAACAGTTGGAAACCTGATTCCGCCGGGTGACTTGCACAGCCTGCTGGTGGAGGGCGTCATCGCCGGCGTCGGCGCGGTCATTGTGTTCTTGCCACAAATCTTGATGCTGTTCCTCTTCATCGGTCTCCTCGAAGACACCGGCTACATGGCGCGTGCGGCGTTCCTGATGGACCGCTTGATGAGCAAAGTCGGGTTGCACGGCAAAAGCTTTATTCCCATGCTCAGTTCGTTTGCCTGCGCCATCCCCGGCATCATGGCCACGCGAACGATTGAAAGTCCGAAGGACCGGCTCGTGACGATTCTCGTCGCGCCGTTGATGAGTTGTTCGGCGCGACTGCCGGTTTACACGCTGCTCATCGCCGCGTGCATTCCGGACAAGCGCGTCTTTGGATTCTTCAAGCTCACCGGTTTAACGATGCTCTCCATGTATCTGCTGGGCATCGTGGTGGCGCTGTTGATGGCGTGGGTATTCAAGAAGACTTTGCTCAAAGGCGAAACCCCCATGCTCATCATGGAACTGCCGCCCTACAAACGTCCCCTGCTCCGCATCGTGTTGCGACACATGTGGGATCGCGCGTGGCTGTTTCTCAAACGCGCCGGAACGGTGATTCTTGCGATCAACATCGTGCTATGGGCGCTGGCGTCTTATCCCGGCAGCAAGAAAGTCGAAGCGGAATTCGCCGCCAAACGCCAATCTCTCGAGCAGTCCTTCAACACCAACGGACTTTCGACCGGCGTTTCAAACGAAACTGCCAAGGTCGAGCAATTGGCCACACTCGACAAAGAAGAAGCCGGCGAAAAACTTCGCCACAGCTTCGCCGGTTTTCTCGGTCGGGCTATCGAACCGGTCATCGCACCACTCGGATTCGATTGGAAGATCGGCATCGGCATCGTGGCTTCCTTTGCGGCGCGTGAAGTGTTCGTCAGCACCATGTCCACCGTTTACAACGTGGGCGGGGGTGATTCCGATGAGGACACCAAAGCGCTGGCTGAAACGTTGAAGGACCAAACCCGCCCGGACGGCTCACGCGTTTACACCACTCTCACCGGAGTGACCTTGATGGTCTTCTACGTGTTCGCCATGCAATGCGTCAGCACCGTGGCCGTCGTCCGTCGTGAAACGAATTCCTGGAAATGGCCGTTCTTCCAGTGGCTCTACATGGGTGTGCTCGCGTGGGTGCTGGCCTTCATCACCTACCAGGGAGGACGCTGGCTGGGTTGGGGCTAACTCCCCCCCTCCAAGTTCGCGCCTGACCAGATACGCTCAGCTCTTTGCGGCTTCCATCGTCTGGCTTGATTTGTGACGACGCCCCCGGCGTTTCGGTTGCGTAGCAACGGGCGTTGTCAAAGGTGACTCCAATTCTTCCACGGGCAGATACAGATAACGGTCGCAGTTGTGGCACAATTGAACGTCCTGTCCCTGTTTGAGCGTCAGGATTACTCCCAGTGGTTGGCGCATGTGACAGGCGGTGCAAACCTGGTGACGCACAGCGGCCAGACCCTTCTTGCCCCGGGCGCGCAACCGATCGTAGTGGCCCAGGATCGGCGCGGGAATGGCGCGCCGGAATTCGGCGATCATGGCGCTGGAATTTTCATCGTTGGTTTCGCTGAACTCCAGCGTCTGGAGTTCGAGCAATTTCTGCATCAGTTCTTTCATAAGTCTAAGTCCTTCATCGTTCTTCCAACCGTCCCAAAAGCCGCAACAAACCATCCAGTATCGTCAGCGGATGGGGCGGGCAACCCGGAATGAACAAATCCACCGGCAACACCGACGCCGCGCCGTCGCGAACTTGCGGATGCCCCACAAACGGTCCGCCCGCAATCGCACACGCGCCCACGGCAATCACCAGCTTCGGCGCCGGCACAGCCTCGTAAGTTTTCCGCAACGCCAGTTCCATGTTGCGACTCACCGGCCCGGTGATGAGCAAACCGTCCGCATGGCGCGGTGAGGCGACAAATTGAATCCCAAACCGTCCCAAGTCCCAGCCAATCGTGCCCAACACATTCGTGTCCGCCTCGCACGCGTTGCATCCCCCTGCGCTCACCTGCCGCAGACGCAGCGAACGTCCGAACAACCGGCGCAATTTCTCGTCCAACGCCGACGCCAATCGAACCTTTTCCTCGCCGGCTTTGCCCAAAACCAAATCCTCCCGCCGTCGCGCCGCCAGCCGATGGTCGCCCGTTTGCGTAATCGCCTTCGTCGGACATGCCTCCACACATGCCGCGCAGAAAATACAGCGCCCGAGGTCCAGCGCCACCGGCTCGCCGGGTCGCCGCGTGATCGCTTCCGTCGGACACACCGGCCCGCACGCGCTGCAACCCTCCGTGCACTTCGCCGCCTCCACACGCAACGCACCGCCATGACGATCCGGCAACGCCGGCGCCGGCCCCGCCGGATACGCCATCGTCTGGCAACCGTCCCGCATCCGCTTCAAAATGGTCTCGTAAGCAAACATTGTCAGCGCCTTCGTCCTCGTCCTCGTTCTCCTCCTCGTCCTCGAAAAATTAAACGAGCCTTCATAGGTCGAATCCGCAATAACTCAGGTTGAAACTTTTGTTGCACAGCGGAAAATCCGAGATCGCCTGCCCGCGCAACGCCAGCGCCAGTCCGGTCCAGTTGTGAAACGACGGGTCCACAATCTTGTAACGTCGGAAGCGCCCGCTCGCATCAGTCAACGCCACGTGGCACGTCTCGCCGCGCCAGCCTTCCACCAGCGCCACCGCCAGCGTGTCCGCGGCGGCCGGACCAACTTCCGTTTGCAGTGCTCCCTCCGGCGGCGCGTCCAGCTGTTCCTCGATGAATTTCCCCGCGCGTTGTGCCTCCAACCAGCGCACTCGCGCCCGCGCAAACACATCACCGCCCGGCCACACCGCCACCGGCACCTGCGCGAAGCGATGCCAGCCCGCCGGATGATCGTAGCGGACATCGCGCACCAGCCCGCACGCCCGCGCCGCCGGTCCCACCAATCCGACGCCCGCCGCCTGTTCATCCGACACGCAGCCCGTGCCCTCGAAGCGCGCCCGCACCGACGACGCATCCCACAACCAACCCGCCGCCTCATCCAGCTCCGCCAGCGCCGCGCGTAAGCGTTCGCCCAATTGCCTCGCCCGTTCCGACTCCAGTTCATGCCGACAACCACCAGGACGAACCAGCCCGCGCCCGAACCGATTCCCGCAAATCAACGCCGTCAGATTGAGAAAATCGCCGCGGATTTTCCCGCACGCCGCCGACGTCGGCAGAAACGCAACGTCGTTTGCCAGTGCGCCGAGGTCGCCGGTGTGATTCGCCAGCCGCTCCAGTTCCAGCGCCAGCGCCCGCAGCCATTGCGCGCGCAACGGCGGCTCCACTCCGGCCAGCGCCTCCCGCACCAGCGCGTGCGCCGTCGCGTGCGCAATCGTCGAGTCACCCGCCGCCGTTTCCATCTGGCTCAACGTCGCGCGATGCGGCCCGCCGGCGAGCGCCTCTTCCACGCCGCGATGCTGATAGCCCAACGCAATCTCCAGATGCAAAACCTCCTCACCGTTGCATTGAAATCGAAAATGACCTGGCTCGATGATCCCCGCGTGAACCGGGCCCACTGCTACTTCGTGAATCTCGTCGCCCTCGACCTGAAAGAAGTGAATCGGCGAGTCGGCGAAACGGCGAATCGGCGGGTCGGCGAATCGGCGAATCGGCGAATCGGCGGGACGGCGAGACGGAGAATTCGCCGTTTCCCCGTTTCTCCGTTTCGCCGTCTCCTCTTTTTCCGTCTCCTCTTTTTCCGTTTCCTCCGCAAAAAGTTGTCGCACCGGCTTCAGCCACGGATGCCCACTCGGCACGACGCCATGCTGCTCCCACACTTCGCGCTCGAACAGATGCGCCTGCGCGCACCGCAAGGTCAGCGCCGGATAACGGCCCGTGACCGGTTCGCTGCGGCCCACGGCCAGCGTGTTGTCGGTATCGTAAGCCAACACCGCTACCAATCGCACCGACGCGCCTTCCGGCACGCCGAACCACGCGCACAACCGCGCGCCGCGCTCCAGTTCCGCCGCCGTGTCGTCGACGAACGCCGCGACTGGCCACTCCGGCACTTCAGCCCATGGCAGGCTCGTTGCATTGCCCAGCAGCGCGAATGTTGGCGTCGTGCTCATGGTGTCACTCCCAGCAACGCATGCGTCGCCGCCGTCCAGGCCTCGCGCAACACCGACGGCGTCGCGAGCCCCAACCACAGCGAGAAACCCAGGAAAACCAGCGGTGGCACAATCACTCCCGCCGTTTCGCGAAAACGTTCGCCGCCCGTTCGCACCGCCAGCCGGGGCCGCCCGTCCGCAATCGCAAACACCAGTCGCGTTAGTCCAAAAAACGCAAACAGCAGACAGCCGAGGAACAGCGCAATCGCCAGGTTATGTCCGGAATCAAACCCCGCCTGCGCAATCCGCAGTTCACTGAAGAACGGCCCGAACGGCGGGCACGCCGTGACCGCAAACATCCCCACGATAAACATCCGCGCCGACAACGGTGTGAGCCGCGCCATGCCCGCCACCTCGCTCACCCGACTCGCCTTCGCCGCGCGCCGCATGTTCCCCGCGCTCAGAAACAGCGCGCCCTTCGTCAGACTGTTGTTCCACACATGAAACAACGCCGCCGCGATGCCCGCCCCGCCGAGCGCCGCGCCCACGCTCAAGATTCCCATGTGTTCGACGCTGGAATACGCCAGCATCCGTTTGAAGTCCGGTGTGCCGAGTAGAAACAACGCCGCCACCAGCATCGAAAACAATCCCGCCGCCAGCAACGTCCGCCCGGTCACGTCTCCGGCCCCGGCGGCATCCACCACATGTCGCACCCGCAGCAGCGCCACAAATGCGGTCGTGGTCATCCCGCCGGCCAGCAGCGCGCCCACCAATCCCGGCGCTTCGCCGTAGGCGTCCGGTTTCCACGTGTGCATCGGCGCCAGACCCATTTTTGTCCCGTAACCCGTGAGCAACAATACCCATGCGATCAACACCCACGGTCGCGACAACCCTTCCCCCTGCGCCGTCAACGCCGCGAATCGCAAATCGCCACCGCCACCCTCATGCAACGAGGCGTAACCCAGACAAAACGAACCCAACAACGACAGCGCGATCCCCGTGCCGCCGATGAGCAGGTATTTCCACGTCGCTTCGATCGCGCGCGCCGTCGTGTTGAAGTGCAGCAGCGGCACTGTTCCCAACGTTGCCGTCTCCACCGCGATCCACAACAAACCCAGATGTTGCGCCTGCAACGCCAGGCTCATCAGCCCGAGCAGTCCGAGCAAAATCGCGACGAAGACCCGATTGGGCCGCTCCGCCCGCAGCCGCAGATAGGTAACGCCGTAGAACGAGCAAACCAGGAACAACAGCGATATCGCCGGCAACACCGCCCGCGCCACCGCATCGAACCCGAGCCACGACCCGGGATTGATTTCCGGTGGATTCACCAGCAACCACAGCGCAAAAATGACATGCACGACGCCCGCCACCGGCATCAGCCACGGCCGCGTCCGGTCCTTCGGCCAGACCAGTGCGATGCCCGCAAGCAGCAGAGGAATTGTAATGAGTCCGAGTGAGATCATCTTCTATCCCCTCCACCTCGTCCTCGTCCTCCTTCTCGTCCTCGTCCTCGAAACTGAAGACAACCCGGTAGGGACGTGTTCCACCGCGTCCCCATCTTTCCGGCCAGAAGTATGGGACGCGGGTGGAACGCGTCCCTACCAAACGGAGGTCCATGGAGCGGACCACCCGTGACGACGAATTTTTCTTTGGCTTTCATTCGCGCAACGAAGTGAGTTTGCGGGTATCGAGCGTGTCGAACTCGCGTTGAATCCGGTCCACGATGATGCCGATGACGAACACCGCCACCGTCAAGTCCAGCAGAATGCCCGCTTCCACAATCAGTGGCGTGGTGCGAATCAACAACAGCCCGAAGAGATAAATCCCGTTCTCCAGCAGCAGATAACCGCACACCTGCGAAATCGCCTTCGTCCGCCCCATCAACAACAACAGCCCGCACACCAAAGTCGCGAAGGCGCCCGGCACGAGCAGCGATCCCGCATGCTCGGGCCGCAACGGCAGCACGCTCGACATGGCCACCGCGCCAATCGTCGCCGTCGCGCCCAGCAACAGCGATGGAATGAAACCCAGCAGCGGCTCGACCTCGCGATCAATGTTCGCCGCGCGCAACGCCCGTCGCAGCAAGTGCGGAATGATGAACCCCTTGATCGCCATCGTGCCGACCGCCACCAGCGCCACCAACCAGTGAAACTCTGTCTCCATCAACAGCGGCAACACGCCCAGCACCACGCCCTGCAACGCCGCCGCGCGAATGATCGAAGGCAGCCGGCTGCTGCCCAATGCCAGCAGGTTGAGTCCCATTGCCAAGCCAATCAGCACATTCAACGAGTTGCTCATACCAAGCATTCCCTCCTCGTTCCCCTTGTCCTCCTCATCCTCGTCCTCGTCCTCGAAGTTTCTGGACAAGCCAAGACTGTCGAAATATCTGCGCATTGGTATTCGATGTTCGTCGCTGCATGAATGAACCGAATCCCATTTGCCGATCCCCTCCACGCCGCCAACAACGCAAACAGGCAAAGCAGAAATGCCGTCGTCAGCAACAGCGGCACGCGCCGAAACGCAAATCGCGCCAGCAACGACTCCACCAATCCCACCGCCACCGTCACCACCAGCACCGCGCCCGCCGCTGCCCCCGCGGCCCCGAGAGCCGACATTTCGCCGAGAGGCAATACCGCTTCCACCAGCAGCACCGCGAACAACAGCAGCTTCAGCGACGCCCCGTGCAGAATCACCGCCAGCGACGGCCCGCTGTGATCCAGCACCATCACCTCGTGAATCATCGTCAGTTCCAGGTGCGTGTTGGGATCGTCGAACGGCACGCGGCAATTCTCCGCCAGCATTGCCGTGAACAATCCCGCCGCCAGCAACGCGGCCCCCGCGCCCGCCGACGGCGTCAGCATCTCCGCCAACGACACACTGCCACTCTGAATTCCCAACGTGAGCAACGCCGTAATGATCGTCGCCTCGGCCAGCACCGCATAACTCACTTCGCGCGCGACGCCCATTCCTTCAAACGCCGACCCCGTATCCAGCGCCGCGAACGCGATGCTGAACCGCGCCATCGCCAGCAGATAGACAAACAACAAGGCGTCGCCGCGAAACGCCAGGCCCGCGCCGCCCGGCCCCAGGGGTAGTAACAACGCCGCGCCAGCCAACGCCATCCACGCCACCGCTGGTCCAATCACGTGCCCTGGCGACACTGCCGTGCTCAACACCGTGCCCTTCCGGCAGAGCTTTGCGAGGTCATAGTAAAGCTGCAACACCGGCGGCCCGCGCCGTCCCGCCACCCACGCCTTGACCTTGTTAATGATCCCCGGCAACAACGGCGCCAGCAGCAGCCAGATAGCGAGGCGAACGAGGATTCCCAGAGCGATGGTCATCCTGAACCCTCCAGGAAGTTTGATGGACGCTCGCCCTCACCCTGACCCTCTCCCCCGGGGAGAGGGGACCGCAATCGCGCGTTCTCATTTTCTCGCAAATCTCTCGCGCCGATTCCGGCTTCCAATTTCTCCAGAACCAGCAAGCGGTTCTCCCTCTCCTGGGGGAGAGGGCCGGGGTGAGGGCGAGCGTTAACACTATTCTTAAAAACAAGATTGCACTGCCGCCACGTCCTCACTTCCCACCTCTGGGAACGCCGCCGTCCCGGCGGCTCACCATAAATCCGTGTCCATTCGTGTCCATCCGTGGTCGCGACTCTCACTTCCCACCTCCCGCGAAAACCAGAATCGCCAGTGCGGCCAATCCCAGCACCAGATAAAAGATGTAAGCCTGCAACCGCCCGTGTTGCAGCCGCCGCACCGCCGTCGAAACCGACATCACGACCCCGCCGACCGGCTCAACCACTTTTTCCAGCACCGTCTCCGGCGTATGCTCCGCCAGACTCGCCTCCGCCGGAAAATTTCCTTTCACCGGATGTTCATGCCGTTCCGGCCGCAGAATCCACGCGAACCAACCGGTAATGATCCCCGCAAATGAACCCGCCGTGTATTGCATTCGCGCCGTCGGTGCCGCGTAACCGCAATCCCACGTCACCGCCCGGCCGACGCCGTTTTGCTTCACTCGCCAAAACAACAGCGCCGCCGCACCCACGCCGAGCACGGCAAATCCCAGGTTGCACAACCCGAGCGTCAACACCGGCGCCGGCACTTCTTGTCCTGCCCACAGCGGCGACCACGCTGCCGCCGCGCGCATCACGGCCGGCCAAAACACAATCGGTGCAAGTCCGATGAGCGCGCACGCCGCCGCCAGCACCAGCATCGGCCCGCGCATAAACCGGTCGCACTCGTGTGCATGCCTCGCTGCGTCCGAACGCGGCAGACCGAGAAAGACCACGCCCACCACCTTCACGAAACACGCCAGCGCCAGCGCGCCGGTCATCGCGAGCAACACCACCGCCGGCACCGCCGCCCACGCGACCGACCCCCGCGAACTCACGGCATCGAACAACCCGAGATACACCAGCCATTCGCTCACAAATCCATTCAGCGGTGGCAACCCCGAAATCGCCGCCGCGCCCAAGGTGAAACAGCCCGCGGTCCAAGGCATCGTTCGCCACAGCCCGCCCAATCGGCTCATCTCGCGCGTTCCCGTCGCGTGCAACACCGAACCGGCACCGAGAAACAGCAGCGCCTTGAACAGGCCGTGATTCCACACGTGCAACAGCCCGCCCGCCAGCGCGAGCAAGCCCCATTGCGGTTGCCCTTGCCCCGCCGCAATCATCGCGAACCCAAGTCCGATGAGAATGATGCCGATGTTCTCAACGCTGTGATACGCCAGCAGTCGTTTCAAATCGTGCTGCCCGAGCGCGAACACCACTCCCAGCACGGCACTCACCACGCCGAGGCCGGCCACCACCCAGCCCGCCGCCGCCGGCACCGGCAGCCACCCGCTGAAACGCACCAGGCCGTAGATGCCCATCTTGATCGCCACGCCGGACAAAATCGCCGACACATGGCTCGGCGCATTCGCGTGAGCCGACGGCAGCCAGATGTGCAACGGAAACAGACCCGCCTTCAATCCAAAGCCGAACAACACCAGCCAGAACAACGGCGCGAGTTCAACCTGCCCTCGCACGGGCCCGAGTTCCCAGCTTCCGGTGCGCGACGCCAGCAGCGCAAAGAACGCGAACAGACAAAGCGTCCCCGCGTGGGATGCTGCCAGATAAAGCCAGCCCGCCTGTCGCACCTCGCGCCGCTGTCGCTCGCGCGTGATGAGAAAATACCCGCAAACCGCGAAGAGTTCCCACGCCATGAGGAAGTGCAGTCCGTTCGCGCAAAGCAACACCAGTCCCATGAACGCCAGCAGCGCGCTCCACCACGCCCGGCCCGACGGCGCGGACCTGGGATGCGCCGCGTCCGGCCAGTAACTATGCGCGTAGGCGGCGCCCGCTCCGCCCAACACCGCGAGCAATGCGAGAAAGAAAGCACTGAGCGCATCCAGTTCCAGATGCACCGGTTCGCCACCCACCATGAAACCCGGCTGCCACTGCCATGTTTCGCCGCCCGCCAATACCGTCACTGCCGCGACGAGCGCGGCGAACGCAGCCATGAGCGATGCCCCCAACCAAACCCTGGCCGCGCGATGCGCACTGGCCAGAGCCGCAATCGTCGCGAGCGCCGCCAGCAGCAACCATGGGC
>DASUGI010000111.1:0-15655 GCA_036274115.1 Verrucomicrobiia bacterium | reverse complement strand
ATAACGGAGCGAACAACCTCCTCGAATTCGTGGGGGTCAACAGTAGTGTTGAAACCGCCAGCGCGTTGATGAGTATCGGCCGCGGCAACTCAAGCGGTGTGGACATTCTCAACAACCTTATCGTAGGTGGCAATTTGGGCGTCGGCACTTCACCTACGAATAGACTTCACGTCGCCGGTGGTGTGTCAGCAACGGCATTCGTGAACACCAGCGACCGCAACGCCAAAGAGAACTTTGCTCCCGTATCGCCACAGGAGATTTTGAGCAAGGTGGCCACGTTGCCCATCTCCACCTGGAATTTCAAAACCATGAATGATGGCAGGCACCTGGGACCAACCGCACAGGACTTTCACGCCGCCTTCGGCCTGGGCGGTGGCGACACGACCATCACCAGCGTTGATCCCGACGGTGTCGCCCTGGCGGCGATTCAGGGGTTGAATCAGAAGCTGGAAGAGACTCGGAAGGAAAATGCCGAGTTAAAGCAAAGGCTTGCGGCGTTGGAGAAAGTGATTCGCGAAAAACCGTAACCACGAAAGCCATTCCTCATGAAACCCAAATTCAACCTTCAGTGGACGTCCTTGTGCTCCTGATGTCCCTGACCGCACCGGTGACCCTGCTCGCTCAGGGCACGGCGTTCACCTCCCAGGGCCGGTTGGGCGACAGCGGCAGTCCGGCCAATGGCCGACGGCTTCGCGTCTGGAACCGACAACCGACATGGGAACGACCCGATCCAACCTGATCGACGTGGTGAACGGTTCGGCGGTCAATCCCTGAAAACCGGGCTTGAACAACTCAAGAAATTAGTGAATAAACTAGCCAACGCGGAAGAATAGCCATGAACTCGATCGCCAAATTCCTGCTCGGACTCGGTTTTGGAATGCTGCTCTCAGGCAGTGCCGTGGCACAGACCTATTCCATTGATTGGTTCACCATTGATGGCGGGGGCGGCACGAGCACCGGCGGAGTTTACACCGTCACCGGCACAATCGGCCAGCCGGACGCCGGCGGGCCAATGACCAACGGGCAATACTCCGTCACCGGTGGATTCTGGGCCCTGCCAACGGCGATACAAGTTGGCGGCGGGCCAACGCTCACGATTGTTTCCGCAGGCCCCGGGCAAGCTACCATTTCCTGGTCGCCCAACACGCCCGGCTACATTCTGCAGGAAACCTGGGTGCTCTCGCCCGCCAACTGGACGAATTCCTTGAGCGGTGTCACCAACCCCATCGTCGTGCCGGCGACATTGCCGACGAAGTTTTATCGGTTGTTTAAACCTTAACCTCACGGCTTCCAACCGGGGCGACCTGCGGTGGAATCCCACTTGCCCGGCGGAAACGCTTTGGTTAGGGTGCGCACACTATGGAAAGCAACCTGCCTCCAGCTACACCCGGTGCTCCACCTCCGCTCAATGCGCCGCCACCCATCATCGCGCCTCCGCGAACCCCACCGCGAAAGAGCCGCGGGTGGATGGTGATCTCCATCATCCTGTTCGTGTTGCTGGGAATCAGTTTGCTGGCCAACTTCAGTCAATTCCTCGACAGCTTTGCCAGCCTGGGGGGCGGCGGACATCAACGATCCGGCGCGCCGCGGCTTGATGAAGTTGTGCTGGAGGATAACCACTCGTCGGAAAAGATCGCGGTGGTTCCCGTTGAGGGAATCATCAGCGGGAATTTCGGGGATCGGGGCGGGTTCAGCATGGTGAACATCATCGAGGCGCAACTGGAACGCGCCGAGAAAGACAAGCGTGTCAAAGCGGTCATCCTGAAAGTCGATTCACCCGGCGGTGAAGTATTGGCCTCGGACGACATTGCCCGCACCCTGCGCGAATTCCAGGACAGCTCGAAAAAACCGGTCATCGTATCCATGGGCAGCCTCGCCGCCTCGGGCGGTTATTACGTCTCTGCGCCCTGCACCTGGATTGTGGCCAACGAACTCACCATCACCGGCAGCATTGGCGTGATCATGCAGGGTTTCAACTATCGCGGCTTGATGGACAAGGTGGGGCTTCGGCCCGAGGTCTTTAAGAGTGGAAAGTTCAAGGACATGTTGCGCGGTTCAAAAGCCCCGGAAGAAATCACGCCCGAAGAACGCGCCATGATCCAAAAGCTCATCGACGACACGTACGCCAGGTTCAAAAGCGTCGTCGCGGAAGGCCGCAAGGAAGCGCAAAAGAATAACAGCGATGCCAAGGCCCTGGCGGAGAATTGGGCGGACTACGCGGATGGCCGAATCCTCTCGGGCAAGGAAGCCTACGAGCTTGGCTTTGTGGATCAACTGGGCAGCTTCGACGATGCTGTCGCCAAGGCCAAGGAACTGGGCAGCATTACAGATGACGCCAATGTCGTCGAATATCGTCAACGGAATGAACTGGCCGAACTCTTCGGGTTGTTTGGCCAGGCGGAAGGCCGGCAGACGATCCAAGTGGACCTGGGGCTCGATCTGCCGAAGCTTCAGGCCGGACGAATGTATTTCCTGTCGCCACTCTTTTTGCACTGACGTGCCCGCCCGTGTTTCATCCCGGCGCGGCCACGCCGTAACCCGGCGCAGCGGCGCTCAAGGCGTGACCGTCATCACGCACCCCCTGGTCCAGCACAATCTCACCCGCCTCCGTGACGCGCGCACGGAATCGCAGGAATTCAGAAAAGTTCTGAGCGAGGTCGCCGCCCTGATGATCTACGAGGCCACTCGTTCGTTTGCGACGCAAAAGGTGACAGTGCGAACTCCGCTGGCCACCACGCGGGGTCTCCGCTTGCAGCGGGACGTCGTTCTCGTTCCCGTATTGCGCGCCGGACTCGGAATGCTGGATTCAATCCTTCAACTGATTCCCAAGGCCAAAGTCGGGTTCATCGGATTAAAGCGGGAGGAAACCACACTGGCCGCCCAGTTCTACCACAAAAGTTTGCCGAAAAATCTAAGCCGGTCCGAGGTGATCCTGATCGATCCGATGCTGGCCACCGGCGGCAGCACCGTCGCCGCCATGGCGTTGTTGACCGAGCTGGGCGCGCGCAACGTGCGGTTGGTGAACCTTGTCGCCGCACCCGAGGGCATTCGCCATGCCCTGCGCCATAATCCAACCTTGCGCATTTTCACGGCAGCCATTGACGCCCGGCTCAACGAGCGTGGTTACATCGTTCCCGGCCTCGGCGATGCCGGCGATCGGCTTTTCGGCGTTTGATTTCGCACCCAATCAGAACGACTCCCCAGCCCATGAAGTCTCCCGACAATCTGTTGATGGTGGCCGACAGTGAACATGACGCGAACATGCTTTACGCGGTCGGCTTGTTCGTGCCCGACCCCTTCATCTATCTGCGCCTGCGGGGCCGGCACTACCTTGTGATGAGCGATCTCGAAATCGATCGCGCGCGCCGCGACGCGCCGCATTGCCACGTCCTTTCGTTGGGCAAATACCAGGAGCGGTTGCGTGAGGAAGGCGTCAAAACCCCGGGGCACGCCCGGGTGATCCATCAGATTCTGCGGGAGCGCAACATCCGCCGTGTCGTTGTCCCGCCCAATTTTCCGCTCGCCCTGGCGCTGGAACTGAAGCGACTGCGCATTGGCGTTGCCACCTCGCGCGGCAGCTTTTTCCCGCAGCGTGAGTTGAAGCGCGCGGACGAAGTCAAAAAAATCAGCGCGGCGTTAATGATGGCGGAGGTGGGGATGTCCGAGGCCATGCACCTCCTCCGCGCCACCAAGATCGGACGCGATCGCCGCTTGTTCCATCACAATGTCCCGTTGACCTCGGAGAAGCTGCGTTCCGTGATTGATTGCGCCATCCTGCAAGCGTGCGGCCTGGCCGCGAACACCATTGTGGCTGGAGGCAAGCAGGCATGCGATCCCCACGAACGCGGCTTCGGTCCGCTTCGCGCGAATGAACCAATCATCATCGATATCTTCCCTCGCTCCCAAAAGACGGGTTACTTCGGTGATATCACGCGCACGGTCGTTCGGGGCCGCGCCAGCGAAGCCGTTCGACGGCTCTACGATACCGTTCAACGCGGCCAAACGCTGGCCTTCCGGCACGTTCGCCACGGGAGGCGAACCAGTGAGGTGCACCAGGCGGTGGTAGAATTCTTCGAACAGCAAGGTTACCAGACTTCCCGCCGGCGCGGGCGAATGGAAGGTTTCTTTCACGGCACGGGTCACGGGCTGGGCCTCGAAATTCACGAAGCACCCCGGATGGGGCCATTTTCGAAAGGCACGCTGGCCGCCGGGAACGTGGTTACCGTTGAGCCCGGACTCTATTATCCCGAACTCGGTGGCGTTCGCCTTGAAGACGTCGTGTTGGTGACGCGGAACGGAGCGCGCAATCTCACGCGGTTCGAGAAACAATTGGAGCTTTGAACCTGCACCTCGGGTGAAGGTAGGAAAACACCCCCTGCCCTTGCTGGCATGTATCCCGCTGAATGAATGGCCGCGTCCTGAGTTATGTCGAAGATTGAGAGTTACGATGTGCGTTGTTGCACCACATGAATTAACGCTAATTTTCTTGCAGCACCGGATTCTGTCCTTAACGTGTCCAAACTAATGCCGCTCAAAAACAAAAAACAGGCAGCAGTGAAAAAGAGTCTCCGCCCGTCAGGCTCCCGGAAGGCCGGCCGGCAGGTTTCCGAGCCAGCGGCAAACAGCTTTGACACGGCACAATTGCGAAAGACGCAGGACGACCCGGGCACGGCTTTCTTGAAAAAGGCCGTTGCCGGTTCCGAAACTGAGTTGCTCCACAAGGGCGTGTCGGATGGTGATACCACCGTCATGAAGAAAGTGGATGGCACGCCGCCCGGCCTGGAACGGGAACGCGGCAGCTATGACGGTGACACTGCCATCAAGCTTTACCTGCGGGAAATCGGCCAGGTCAAACTGCTCACGCCCCAGGAGGAGATTGAACTCGCGGCCCGCATCAAGAAGGGCGACAAAAAGGCGCGCGAGCACATGATCAAGGCCAACCTGCGTCTGGTCGTCAAGATCGCCCGCGATTACGAAGGCATTGGCCTGCCCCTCCTGGATTTGATCAGCGAAGGCAACATCGGTCTGATGAAGGCGGTGGAACGCTTTGATCCCGCCAAGGGTGGCAAACTTTCCACTTACGGCTCGTGGTGGATCAAGCAATCCATCAAGCGCGCCCTCGCCAATCAGTCCAAGACCATTCGTTTGCCGGTCCACCTGGTCGACAAGATCTCCAAGATGCGCCGGGTGGCCATGCAATTGCAGGAAGAGTTCGGTCGCGAACCGACGGATGAGGAATTGGCCGAGGAACTGCAAACCACCGCATCCCGCATCGCGCAGATGCGCATGGCCTCCATCCGCCCCGCCTCCCTCGACGCACCCATCGGTGACGATGAGTCGAACAGCTTTTCCGAGGTCGTGCAGGACGAGAACGCGGACACGCCCTACGAAATGCTCGAGGACAAGACCGTCACCGGCATGCTCGAGGAGATGGTCAAGAAACTGGATCCGCGCGAAGCGACCATCCTGCGTTATCGCTTTGGCCTTGATGGCGGCTCGGAGCGAACCCTGGAAGAAGTGGGCGAGAAGTTCAACGTCACCCGCGAGCGCGTCCGCCAGATTCAAAACATTGCGCTGCGCAAGATGCGTAAAATGATCGAAAAATTCGAGCAAACCAAGCGCTAGGATTCTGCAAAGCATACGCACCTCATGACTCAAGCGTCCCCGTCCGCCGCCGAAATCGCCGCTGCCATCCGCAACGTCCCGGATTTTCCCAAAGCGGGAATTCAATTCAAAGACATCACCCCCGTGCTGGCCGAAGCCCGTTTATTTTCCGGCGCCATTGATTTGCTCACGGAATCCTTTAAACCCGGCAGTGTGGACGCGGTGGTGGGAATTGACGCGCGTGGATTCATCTTCGCAGCCGCCGCTGCCGTTAAACTCGGCGCGGGATTCGTCCCGGTCCGGAAGAAGGGCAAACTGCCCTACCAGACCATCGAACAGGACTACGCCCTCGAATACGGCTCGGCCACGGTGGCGATTCACACGGATGCCCTCAAGCCCGGCAGCCGCGTTCTGTTGATCGACGATCTTCTCGCCACGGGCGGGACGGCCGCCGCGGCAGCGGCACTGGTGAAAAAGCTCGGTGGGCGGATTTTGGAAGCCAGTTTTCTGATTGAACTCAAGTTTCTTAATGGCCGGGAGAAATTGAAAGATTATCCCGTGCGTTCGCTGGTGGCTTACTGAGCTTCGTTCTCGCTAATCCACTCCTTCCTCCGCACAATCCCGGCGCATGTCTTGGCTGCAAGCGCTGGACGTCAGCCTGTTTCGATTCATCAACGGTACGTTGAGCAATCCCTTGTTCGACGCCCTCATGCCTTGGCTGAGCGGCAACCGGCTGTTCATTCCCGGCGCCCTGCTGGTCAGCGTGTTCCTGATCTGGCGCGGCCGCACCAAAGGAATTCTCTTTCTCATTGTACTCGCCGCTGCAATCGGGGTTACCGACGGATTGCTCTGCAACATTGTAAAGAATGCGGTGGGAAGGCCCAGACCCTGCCAGGTGTTGGAAGGAGCGCGCGTCCTGCTGGGTTGCAGCGACAGCGCCAGCCTGCCGTCATCGCACGCCGCAAACTGGTTTACCACACTGGCGGTGGCAATCCTCTTCAGCCGCACCAGTTGGCGGATCGTTCTGCCGTTCGCCCTGGCCGTCAGCTTTTCCCGCGTCTACACCGGCGTGCACTATCCCGGTGACGTGCTGGTTGGAGCCGTTCTGGGCGGCGGCAGCGGTCTGGCCGTGACACTCGGCCTCAATGAATTATGGCGTTGGATTGGCAACCGATGGTTTCCCTTGTGGTACGAACTCTTGCCTTCGTTGATCCCGGCACATTCCCATGGAGTTCCCGCTCACACCGCCTCAGCGCCTGGCGCGCGAAGCGCAGCGTTGGATCAACACTGGCTGCGCGCCGGATATTTAGTCATCGCCGTGCTGACCCTCGCGCGGTGGCTCTACATCGCCGGTCGTACGATCGAGTTAAGTGAAGACGAAGCCTATCAATGGGTCTGGTCCAAGCATCTGGCCCTTTCGTATTACAGTAAACCGCCGCTTATCGCCTTAACCCAATGGCTGGGAACGGCGCTTTGGGGTGATCGAGCATTTGGCGTGCGATTTTTCTCGCCGTTGATTGCGGCAACCCTGGGCGTCATGTTCCTTCGCTTTTTCGCGCGCGAAGTCAACCCGCGGACGGGTTTCTTTTTTGTCCTGATCGTCACGGCCGTCCCGTTGCTGACCGTGGGGGCAACGTTGCTCACCGTCGATCCCCTGGCCGTGCTGTTCTGGACCGCGGCGATGTTCTCGGGCTGGCGCGCCGTGCAGCCGAACTCACCGCTCAGCACCTGGCTATGGACCGGACTTTGGATGGGCCTGGGGTTCCTGAGCAAATACACCTCGCCCCTGCAATGGATGTGTTGGGCTGCCTTCTTTGTTCTGTGGCCACCCGCACGTGAACATCTGCGGAGGCCCGGGCCGTATCTGGCCTTGCTGATTAATCTGGTGTGCACTCTGCCGGTGATTGTCTGGAACTGGCAGCACCATTGGATCACGGTGCGGCACGTGGCCTCCCATGGGGGCGTCGGCAAGGCGGCTCAACCCTTGTCGAAACATCTCTCGTGGTTTTTCGAATTCCTGGGTGCTGAATTTGTGCTGCTGAACCCGGTTTTCTTCATTGCCACCCTGATCGCCCTGATTGCCTTGTGGCGCGTCCCACGCCGCGAGGCGCGAATGGTCTATTTTTTCTGCATGGGAGCACCGGTATTCCTGCTCTATGCGTTGCTTTCGCTCAACTCCCGCGTCCACCCCAATTGGATTGCGCCGTCGGTCCTGCCGATGCTGTGCGTTATGGTGCTTTACTGGCAGGGCCGCTTTCAGCCACGACCCGGCTTTTTGAAAGTGTGCCTGACTTCCGGACTGATTTTCGGCTGCTTCGCCGCGCTTTTGATTCACGATACGAACGTGGTGAGAAAATTCGTGGGGCAGCCGCTGCCCCCGCAAGTCGATCCGCTCCGCCGCGTTCGTGGCCAGGCCGAAATGGCAAGGATTGTCAGCGAGGCAAAAAGCAGGCTGGCGCGCGAAGGCAAACCAACCTTCGTCATTGGCGAGCACTATGGGATCACCAGTTTACTGACGTTCTACGAACCCGAAGCCCGCCAGCGGGTCCAGAACGCGCCCCTCGTATTTTGTCAACCCTCGGAGAAACCATCGAACCAGTATTATTTTTGGCCGGGATACTTGGAAACACATTCCGGTCAGAATGCCCTGTTTGTTCGCGAACGCGACCTCGCCAGACTCGCGCCCGACTGGATTCCTCGCTGGTTGACGGGGCATACGAATCTGATTCGGCTTGAGACCCTTCCAGTCCCGAATCCCGCGCCGGAGTGGCTGACGGGGCAGTTCGATTCAGTCACCAATCTCGGTATTCATGAAGTTCTGGTGCGCGGCCGCTTGATCCGTAAAATCGAAATCTTCGAATGCCGGAACCTTCGCTGACCCAAACCAGGCCCGGATGCCAGACCGAGCTGTTGGTTCCAGATTATGATCTGGACGTCACGATGACGTCCGGTCAGGTGTTCGGATGGGAGCCAACAGCCGAGGGCTGGGTGGGCGTAGTGGGCACCAACTGGGTTTGTCTACAGTCCTTCCCCGGGGGAATCCGCGCCCGCACCGCCACCGCGCACAGCGACTGGACCTGGCTGCGGCACTTTCTTCAAACCGGAGTGAACTTGCCGGAATTGCTGGCAACGTTTCCCGCCAATGATGCCCATTTGACGACCGCACTCGCGAGCTGCCGTGGCTTGCGCTTGTTGAGACAATCACCCTGGGAATGCCTCGCCTCGTTCATTCTCTCTTCCACCAAGCAGATCGTTCAGATTCGCCAAATTGTCCGGACCCTTTGCGCACGTTACGGAACACCCGTCACCACCCCGGCCAACCATCCCCCGGCCTTTGCCTTCCCAACCGCCGCCCGGATTGCCAACCTCTCCGAACAGGATCTCCGCGACTGCAAAATGGGATTCCGCGCGAAGTATCTTTCCGCCGCGGCGCAACGCGTGGCCGCTGGCGAACTGCCATTGGAAGCGCTCCGGGCCCTGCCGCTCCCGGCGGCGCGGGACGAATTGACTAAACTGCCGGGCGTCGGCGAGAAAATCGCCGATTGCGTATTGCTGTTCGCGTACGGCTTTCCCACGGCATTCCCGATCGATGTCTGGGTCGCGCGCGCACTCAGCCAGTTTTATTTTAAAGGTCGCCGCAAACGCCCGGACCAATTGCGCCAATTTGCCCTCCGCCACTTTGGTCCAAACGCCGGGTACGCCCAACAATACCTGTTTCATCACATCCGAACGAGAACCGGTTAGTGCTTTCCGACGCGAAGGGCGCTGCCTAACTTGGCGCATGGCTTCAACCATTGAGGTGTTGTTCAGTCCTGCAGAATACCAGGCGCGACGCCAGGGCGGCTTTGCTAATTCAGTCTGCGTGGTGTTCGACGTGCTGCGTGCCACCAGCGTGATGGTGACGGGTCTGGCCAATGGTGCGGCTGGTTTCGTGCCGGTGGAGGAAATCGCTGAAGCCATCCAACTAAAGTCCAAATATCCACAGGCACTGCTCGCGGGTGAGCGGAATGGACTGCGCATCACTGCCGCCCTGAGTGGCGGCGTGGAATTCGACCTCGGCAATTCCCCGCGTGAGTACCATGCGGATCAGGTTCGAGGTCGGACCATCATCTCCACCACCACCAATGGAACCCGCGCGCTGCGGGCCTGCGCCTCCGCTTCACGGGTTGCGATTGCGTCGTTTTTGAATCTCAACGCCACGGCGGAATGGTTGAGACATTTGTCACCGGAACGGATTTCCTTGATCTGCGCCGGCACCGGGGAGCGTGCCGCCTGGGAGGATGTGGCTTGTGCGGGGGCCCTGGCTGACGCGTTGCCGAAGGGGGTTTTGGAAGATTCGGCGGCCATCGCCCGCTCAGCCTATCGCGAGTCGAAGGAAGACCTCCTGAAAGCCGTCGCCCTCGCACAGAATGCCCGCCGCTTACTCGCCCATCCGGATTTAAGGGCTGACGTAGCGTATTGCGTCCGCCGCGACGTTTATGATTTTGCGGCCGGGTTCGGAGACGATGGTCTTATCAAAAAGATGTAGTCAGCAAGGCTGCGCCCGCTTCAGGGCACGACCAGTCCGAGGATATTCTGGCGCGGCACCGTACCATAAAAGCGACTGTCTGAACTGTTGTTCCGATTATCGCCCAGGACAAAATATTTGCCCGTCCCGCAGACCAAAAACTGCTCGCGATACCTGGGGTTCGGAAAAGTCTGCGTGCCCGGAGGCAAATACGGCTCTTCCAGCAGCTTCCCGTTTACAAAGATTTTTCCGTCCTTGAGATGAACGGAATCGCCCTGCTGCGCGACAATCCGCTTGATGGCATAGCTGTTGTCCAGCGGGTCGCGCAACACAACGATCTCTTTGGTGTGGGGTTCGCGCACGTGATAGACCCAACGATTCAAGACATACCGTTGCGAATCGTGCAAGGTAGGAGTCATGCTCGCTCCCACCACCTGCACGGTCTGCAGCACGTAGTGCGTGATGAATTGAAAACTGGCAAATGCCAGCCCGGCCACGATGATGCAGCTAAAAATCTGCTTGAGCAGAATCTGAAAAAAACCAGTGCGCCGCCCGGTAGCCGGCAATTGACGGCTCGTTTCTGCCGTCGGCTCTTCAAGATCCTGAGTAAATCCGAGTCGCATACGCTGAATGATGAAACAGTATTTTCATTTTTACAGGCGCCGGAGCAACGCGATTCAATACGTACCTCATGTGGGAAATTACGGAAGTTGAGGAAAAGCAGAACAGAACGTGACTTTAAACGGGCAGCATCATTCGGGTTTCACCCCAGTTCGGCCCGGCCCGGTCATCTTTTCAATGGCTTCCCGGAGATTCTCCAACAGAAACGGTTTGCTGATGATATGATCGACACCGGAAAGTGGCGTCTCCGCCGACTTGAGCATTTCGGCGTAGGCGGTGATCAACACGACCGGCTGCCCGGGGCAACGAGCCTTGATCGAAGCTGCAAGCTCATCGCCTTTCATTACGGGCATGGCGTAATCCGTGATCACCAGGTCGTACTTGCCCTTGTCGAATAACGCGAGCGCATCCCGGCCGCTCGAAGCGGTTTCGACCTGATGCCCATCAAACGCCAGCATCATTCTCACCGCATCGCAAACGTAGGGCTCATCATCCACCACGAGAATGCGGCGCGGCACAATTGCAGGTTTGCTCATATACAGTTCCTTCCAGCCGACCAGAGCGACGCTCGCGGCGAATTTACCTGAACAACTTCGCGATGCCAGAAGATAAAATGCCGGCTCGGTAAGGACTCCAACCCTGGAGCGAGCACCGGTTTACTGCATTGGCTTGATCTGAAAGAAACGACAGCCGGTTACCGCAACATTGGCGTCAGTGTAATCAAAGGTCGCACCCGGATTGAGGTTGGTGAGGATGGGTGTCCAGTCCTGCAAGTTGGTGGAGGTGAGCAAGACAAAGGGCCGCCCGGCGGTATCAGCAACATGAAGCTGGAACACGCCGCACGCCGGGCGTGCCGGGTTCAAGGTGAGGGGTTTGGTCCCCAGCCGGGCCTGAGCGAGCACCTGTTCCTTGGGCGGGGGCGAATTGGTGCTGGCCTCCTCCAGCGGAAGAACAGTCATGTCAAAGGTGGCGGCTCCGCCGCCATCAGGGGAGACCGTCGGCACATCGCGAGCCACCCACGTGCCATCCGCTTTGACTACAGCCGCCACGCCGTTGACCAGGAGTCGGTGGGTGGGAGGAGTCAACTTTCCGGTGACGGTAATGCGACTCTGCCAGAGCTTTTGAGCGGGCACGATTTCGTCGAGGGTCACGACCGGGGCCGAAACGCCGACCAACATCAGATTGGTGTGGGAAGAATTGCCGGCAGCGTCCGTGGCCGTGAGGGTGAGATAGTTCGGACCGGTCGCGAGGGGCAAATCCTTATACCAGAAATAGCCGTTTCGCTCGGCGTAACCACTAATCTGGTTGGTGCGCCCGCCGCCGATCAACTGCCCAGTGAGCGAGGGGGCGTAAGCGTCGAGGCTGCCGCGTGCGGTAAAGCGCTCACCCGAGACCGTCTGACCGGGTTGGGGAAAGTGGACGAACTGGAAAACGGGCGGCCTGGTATCTCCAGCGGTGGAAAAGACCACCGTCACGTTTGTCGTGGTGGTGAGACCAGACTCATCCGTGCAACGCAGCACAAAGGTGTTCGTGCCCGGAGTGAGTTCCACATCAATACAGGTGAAATCCGCATCAGGGTCGCCACCCGGGTAATTGACGCCGGCTCCGGCGTCTTCATCCTGCTGAACCACGTTGCCCTTCTGGTCAAACTGATCGTAGCTGCAACGGACCAACTTCCTGGTGGCGCGACCTTGTAATTGGATGACGGGCTGCGAGGTGACTAATTGCTTCGGGCGTGTGATCCAGACCGCCGCGCGGGAGCGCGAGACCGTCACTTCGAATCCGCTGCCTTCGTAGTTGCGGTCGGTAGCCTTCCAACGCGCCGCCACGAAAATGTGTCGTTCGCCGTCTCCCTCCCCCAAGTCCACCGGGAGAGTTTCCGTGAATGGAATCCAGCGGGCGGGCGTGTTGTCCGGGTCCAAGTCCTCGCCGCGCCCGACAAAGACAGCGATGACTTCAGGGGTTTGCTGCCCGATGATGAGTTTCAAGGTAATGCGGGCGTTGGTGGTGGTAAGGCCCGAGGAAAACTCAGCCGGGTTCGCCGCCTGAACGTCGAAATAGCGCTGGTGCATTTTGGGGTCGAAGCGATTCGCCCGGCGCACCTGAGCCAGAGCAGAAGCGACGGTCTGGCTGAGGCAAAGGGAAAACGCGAGGATGAGAAAGTGAGGCGCGCGAAGTGACCAGCCAACGCTCATGCGCCGACCTTATGCCCAGGTGCGGTTCGCGTCAATGCCAGGACGGTTGCCTGCGCATTTCTTAGAAACGATTATTTGCGAAATGTTTGTAGCTTCTCCGAATCATCTTTCTGCTGGTCAAGTCTCGCCTCTTCCAGATACAGCTCGATGCCTTTGCGGTCGTGGAAGCCGGCAGCCAGATCGGCGAGTCGATCATAGACTGAGGAAAGCAGTCGAACGCGGGCCCAAAAATCGTGCTCTTTCGGCACGGGACATTTCAGGGCGAACGTCAAATCATAGCGATACTCCTTGCCGCGCAACAGGACTTCGACACGCGACATCCTGGGTGAAATGCTCTCGCTGAAAGGAACCAGCGCAATACCTGGAGCGGTGCTCGCCAATTGCGAGACGAACCCGAAAACCTCGTCGAAGGCTTTGCGGAGACCATCGAAAGCTGCCGGCGAGGTTCGCGCTTCACTGTGGAGTGTCACGGGCACGAGAAAGCTCTCCGATGCAAGCACCGCGCTGTTTGATGCCGAAAGGCGGCTCTCGGGCGATTGGAACATGACTGAGTTCAGCCGCTAAGCGCCTCTGTTGCAAGTCTATTGTGCCTTGAAAGCAAATTCACAAATTTGGACCGCGATAAGAACCGGGTCGTGGACCAGAAGTCCAGAAAGCTTAAGAAGGCACAGGTTTGAGAACGCTCGCAAACCTGTTGTCTGGCCGAATCGAAAAACACGATCACTACTGGAGAAAATCCTCAATTTGCATAGCTACCACTCAGTTGTCGGAAGGGTTGATTCGCCACGAACTGCCTTGAAGTGGCTTAAATGATTGGGGTTTCTAGGTAGAACAGCGAGACTTGGTCAAACCCGATTACTCCCACTCAGTTGTCCGAGCGAGATGCTCGATTTCGAAGGAAACAGGCTTCCGACAACTGAGTGGGTCGCACGAGGAAATCTCTCTAATAAGGCTCCGTTACATTAGACCAAGTCATCCTTTTGAAGATCAACCGGGCGCGGCTTGGGTCATTCGATAACCTGGACTTGAGTGCTCACTCTATGAAGTTGGGCGACTTGCGAGCCAATACCTCAGCGCGCCGGATGCGCCACTTGGATCGGGGGCGGCCCCCTGGCTTGTAGGCGGTCTTGAAATCTCCCGCGGCGCACTGAAACTCAATGTGACGTTGCGAGAGCCCGAGCAGGCGTGCAGCCTCGGCAGTGCTGACCTCAGGATCGAGGACTTGACCCCTGCCTGGTTTGAACAGAACGGAGCCGTCAGATTGTGGCAACCGGATCGCGGGAAAGTGGACCTCTGGCATCGCAGAACCATTACCGAAAACAAAAACGCCCGCCAAGTGGAATCCTGACGAGCGCTTTTTGTTGTTTTCAAAAGCTTCAGGCTTTCGCTTTGGCCACCTGCTCCCAGTGGTGTTTGAGTGTCTTCATGAAAGAATAGGCCACTGATCCATCCGGATACGCATAGTCGCGGAAGTAGGGAGTGGCGACGCCCAGGTACCGCCAATACTCAAGGGCGACAGCCAGAGTTAACTCTTCGAGCTTCGTTTCGGGATCCTCATTCCACCTGAACAACCGGCCATCGCGGTCCGCGAAGAGATACTTTCTGTCGTGCGTATTGAAGTTCAGCAGGTGTTGCAATGGCAGCTTGTTATTCTCCAGCTTGTGGCGGATGGCGGCTTCCATGAACTTACCGACTGTTTCACCGGCAGCGTTTGCACTCTGCCTGATCTCCTCAGTGATGGTTACTACGAACGTATCCGCAGTGTTCGGCGCTTGAGTGCTTGCGGCTTTAGCCGCACTATTACGGCGGACTCGGACGGTTGGTTTCTTCATCGTTACCTTTCATTCGGGTCTGAAGCGTCGGTGAGCGTTGCTGCGCTTGCCGACGCAGTTTTTTATTTTCCCTCGTTCCTTTTGACCCAACGGAAGAGCGAGAGTGTGAGTTCCGCCGATGGTGCGCCCTCACCTGAAAGCCACTTGTTCACGTTCTGCCGTGAGGTCTTGAGTTCAGCGGCAAGCGCGGCCTTCGCACCCGCCGCTCTAGTCATCGCCTTCACTTTCAAAACAAGCTGCTTCCAGGTTGGCACGTCAGCATTCACAGCGGCGAGATTACCACCTCGCGCAGAAGTGTCAACCATTGGTTTACATTCCTTTTCCCACGGCCAATAAGCGAACGCCAAATCTCCAAGTTTCAAAGCGAAGTGCTTTTTCTTTTCGTCTGGCATTTTGGAGGCCGCCTCCTTGGCCAAATCGTGCGCCTGCTCAAACTGAGATTGTGCGAAAGGGACTCCCAGTCTCCTATTATCAATCACCAAGACTGCCTTCCCTCCTTCAACGCCTTCAAGGTGCTTGCCCCACTCGCGCAGGCGCTCCTCAACGTAACCGGACAGCAACTTGTCGTATGCGGTTGAGAAAAGTTCCCTTGGCCCTATTTCTGCCCGCTTCACAGGGGAAATTGGCGTAAATAGATGCTGCTGCCCTTCACCCTTCGCTAACCAAAGGAGTGACAACTGAAACCGTTCGCACAGGCGATAACCTACGTCGAATCTGATCGGAGCTTTAAGATACTCAAATGCGGCCAGACGTCCGCGCGGGATCCCCAGTTCCGCAGCGAAGTCGGGCTGCCCGAGCTTCAGCGTAAGACGAAACTCACGCACACGACGGCAAATCTCCACCTCGCGGTGCGGTAACAGGGATACCGATCCAGGCACTTGTGGATGGTATCAAGG
>DASUGI010000110.1:0-2190 GCA_036274115.1 Verrucomicrobiia bacterium | reverse complement strand
CTATGCAGGCTTCACCGGCTGGGGCTACCTCGCGGGATGGAACTCAGCCAATCAATGGGTTCGCTTTGATGTGAATCTTCCGTCTGCCGGTGGACGCACCTTGACGTTTCGCTACGCTGCCGGGGCGGGAAATGCCAGTCGCGCCATCAACATCAATGGCACGAACGCATATCCAAATCTGGCCTTTGCCAACACGGGCGCATGGGCCAACTACGCATACGTCAGCGTTGCCTACAACTTCCCAGCGGGCAAAAGCTTCATCACGGTTGCCCTCAATCCTGGCTTGGGAAACGGCAATTTCCTGAACCTGGATTCGCTCACCTTGACCGATCTCAAGATCAAGAACTTCACCGTCGCTGCTGGTGGTGCAGTCCAACTCACCTGGGACAGCGTGCCCGGACAGACCTATCAGGTGCAGTACGCGAGCCAGCTTCCAACCGCTTCCTGGAGCAATCTCGGCAGCGTGATCACCGCGACGAACACCATGACCAGCGCAACGGATTCAATGGGCGCCAACGCCTCGCGCTACTACCGGGTTCGCACGCCCTGACACGGCAAACTTCCAACTCGCCTCGCATCACCGGCTAGGCTAGTTTGCTCGCCTGGTTTTGGTAGAGACGCGTTCCACCGCGTCCCCGACTCCCTTTCACCCCAAGCAGTTTGGACGGGGTGGAGCCCGTCCCTACCATCAGCGATTTTGTCATGATGATCCGCGCCCAGATCCGCCAGGCGTTCCTCGACCTCCTCAAGTCGAGGCCGCACGCCGTTGCTTTGTTGGCGCTGCTGTCCGTGGCAACCACTGTCCCCGCGAAGTCGCAGAGTGAGGAATTTGCATGGCCGAACGAAGCATTTAACTGGCATTTGTCTTACCTGCAATCGAATCGCCATCCCTCTCTCTACGTTGAAGTGGATGCGGTGGAGGGCGCGGAGCCGACGGAGAACATGTTGAAAATGCTGGATGCTTTTCTGCGCAAGCACTGCGACAAACCGGGTGGCATAACAATCGAGAGGAGCAGTGTGATTCCCCGCAAGGCAGCGCGAGGTTATTCAGCCGATTCGCTGGCTGCCGGGTACCTGGAGGGACCGCCCGTGCAGACGAACCGCACTCCGCCTGCGTTCCTGTACATTCTGTTTTATGACAGTCGCGTAAACGCAAACGCTCTCCAATCACCGCGCGACGCCAGCCAGCGACCTTTAAGAGATCCGCTTCCTGTTGAGATGTCTCGTCGCCAGGACCCGCATGTGAATTTCATTCCTGAGTATCCAGCCATGATTTATTTCGACGCTGTTTTCGTTTCTGACCTGTTGTCACCTCAGGAATTGCCCGAAATGACTTTGCTTCACGAGGCCGGGCACACCCTGGGACTCGTGAGCCGAGAAGGGCGGATAAAGACGGCGCATTGCACCAACTCTCTTTGCCTGATGCAACCTACCTTCAGGCTGCGCTATTTCTTCATTCCCTGGCTCAAAGATAAAAGGCCCAAAGCCGAGCTTTGTGACAAGTGCGACGAGGAATTGGGACAGCGGCGAAGTCTGACTGCGACCAATCGAACGCGTTTCGTGGGACCGGTTCTCGTTCGAACCACGCCAGCCTATAGCGTTTTCAACTTACCCGGTGGCTTCGCGCTGTACTCCGGCAATTTAGTTGATCAAGAAGCCTGGGCCTTTCTCAAGCAGTTTAAGGAGAGGTTTGCCTCGTCCCGGGGCAAGCTGGAGCGATGGTCCGCTTACAAGGTTGAATCCGACAACGATTTGCCAGCCGTGATTCAGGCTGCTCTGGAAGATCCGTCACCTGATATTCGCCGGTTGGCGCGGCACATGCAAAAGGCTCATAACGTGAAATTGCCGAAGCGTGACACGGCAAAGTCGGTCGCGCGAGACACCGGGAACAAAGCCAACTAGATCATTTTCAGTTATCATGACCAGCACACAAATTCGCCAGTCGTTTCTCGACTTCTTCAAGTCGAAGCTGCACACCATCGTCCCGTCGTCCTCGCTGATGCCGGACTCGCCGAACCTGCTGTTCACCAATGCCGGCATGAACCAGTTCGTGCCGATCTTCCTCGGCCAGAAAAATCCTGATGTGAAATCCTGGGCCGGCGCGATTCCCGGTAAGGACACTCGCGCCGCCGACACGCAGAAATGCATCCGCGCCGGCGGCAAGCACAACGACCTCGATGACGTCGGCCT
>DASUGI010000109.1:0-28634 GCA_036274115.1 Verrucomicrobiia bacterium | reverse complement strand
CATCGAACCGAAGACGAACGAAGTCTATGACTTCATCCGCTTCGCGCGCACCGAAGGCCGCTTCTCGAAGCACTTCGACAAAGACGGCAACCCAAGCGAAACGCTGCACAAAGCGAAACAAGAACGCCTCGAAAACTGGCGCACGTTGCAGGAACTGGCGGGGATTATTTGAAGCGCACTTTGATGTAGTCAGCTTGGTCTTGACCGCTCAATTCCTGTGTTGTGTTTCCGCTCCTCAAATAGAAGTGAGGCTGCGGTTGATCGTCTACCCAAACTGGCTGGTGACTTGATTCAGCATGAACCACGCAGACCTCCTTCGCGTCGCGTGTGCAAAATCCTATCTTTACGAAGCTGGCGGCGACCTTGCCTAACGTTTTGGCTACGAGGTTAACTAGGAATTGTTCGTAGCCATCTTTGTCAGGATACTTTGTCAGCGTCTTGAAATCCTGTTCCAAGCCGACAGTCTTTCCGGAATTGTCCACCCCGAGCACGAGCAGTCCGCCCTCAGCGTTCAGGAAGCCAGCAAGAGTTTTGGCAACGACAATTTCGAGAGCCTTGTTGTGCTTCTGCTCGCGATAATCCCATCGTGCAGAAGACTTGAATTCCATCGCAGCGCCCTCGCCTGCCCCGACAACGGCGTCGATGTTCTTCAATGCCGATTGGAGTGATGACTCGCTCTTTGATGCCCCGCCACTCTCGATAAACTCGTTGATTGCTTGTGCAAGCGCAGTCCGCCTGTACTCGAGGAACTTCGGATATGCCTCCAATTTCCACAGTGATTGGTCCAGCGGAATACAGTGGGCAACCAAAGCATCCGTGCCTTTGCTTTGGAGCATTTCCGCCAAGTATTCTTCCGCCGGCTTCTTGGATAGCTTTCTATTTGTTCCGCCCGCAATGAATGCCAAATTGGCGATTTCATTGATTTCCGCCGTGTTGAACCCAGCCTGCCTCAGACGTGCTTTCGGGTGAATATGATGATGCTCGATGATGTGGACACTGCCTTGATGTGTCAGGGAAAGGCCGAGTCCAGTTCGCCAATCCTTTGCTCCACGAGCCTTTAGCGCCAAGTACGCCGTGGCAAACAAGGCATTCTGCTTATTGCGTCCCACAAAATCCTCGGCGGTGATTTCCAATCGACCGAACTCAAGCTTGAGGACGTTTATCAAGTCAGCGGTTGTTCCTCCCTTGGAGATAATACTGAGGTCTGCATCCAACGTCGTTTCTGATGAGCCACTGAAGTGGCCGCGCGCATTTGCCACATAGAGCCACTGTTTAAGTCCCCGCTCGTCTTCTGGTGACAACTGGTAGTTTCTTTTCGCAGCGTAGAATCCCGGAACGATAATCAGAAGCGGTGACGACAACAGCGATTCGTCTTCGATTCCGGCATTCGCGAGGAGAAAGTTCACGGAGAAACGAAGGCCCTCGATAGCCTTGGTCCAGCCTTCCTTGAGCCGTTGCAAAGGAATATTGCCGACGGTTTTGAATCGGCTTTGCCCGGTAGCGAATACAACTAGGGCGCGCACTAAAAGCCCGAGGTCAAGAGTGAACCATTTTTCCTCACATTCCTCCTGAAACTTCTCGAAAAGTTGCAACGCCCCCTGCCAACGTGAGGTGATTTGTGCCAACGCCAAATCAGACCCGCGTAGTTTCATCCCCAGCGAATTTACCCGAACGAAAATCTCCGCCACTTCGACATATGAAAGCTCCTTGTCGAGAACGTGCATTACGTACTGGTAATCCTTGATCTTCCGCACGTCCTGCAGACGCTTGGAGTATTTCTCAAACAGAGGGTCATCAAAGGACGCGACGAGCGGTTTCAGGATTTGTGCATCCGTCCTTTTCCCGCTGAAAATATCTGAAACCAACACCCAGTGTGGGTCGGTAAGCAAAGCTTGGCTGGCAACGACAAATGTTCTGTTCTTCAACCAGCTTACCAGATTTGGGCCATCCTCGTCGGGCGTGGCCTCATCGTCAGGATTTGCAGAATCCCCGTCAACCTCGATAACTTCGGCGGGAGGGCCGTCGGGGTGATCAAGATTGAAGAGTATCTCGATCGGCTTGTCCTTGCCAGAGACTCGAACTGGGACACCACGGAGGATCGCTGAGAGCGAAGTCAGTCTTTGCTGGCCATCTAGCAGCATCTTGTGCCCCTTAAATGGGTTTGCTCCTTGAGACACAGCCACTGGCTGGATTGGCATCTCTTGATCGGTTTCCCAAACGAGAATCGTGCCCGACGGATACCCGCGATAGAGCGAATCAAGCAAGTCGCGCACACGTGTCTCCGGCCACACGTAACGGCGCTGCATTTCCGGCAGGCTTAACTCGCCGTTTTTGATCATCTCCACAAGATTTCCGACGGTCGTGTCAATCTTTGGCATGTGCAGTTCCTTTCACAGTTTTGGCTGTTCACCCGATCTGTTGACTTTGAAATGTGGCCATGCTGACGGAGCGAAAATGTCAGACCTGGTCGCTGGTGGTCAACAGTGGTTTTGGCAAAGACCGCTAGGAAAGCCGGGCGGACGCGTGTTAGCCTGCGCGCATGAAACCGCACGGCGACACGGAGACGCTGGAGAAGTTCCTGCGCCCGCTGGCCCGTGGTCTTTCGCCGGAACTCGCCCGTGCCTTTGCCCACTCGTGTTCAGCCCTGGTTTTTGCGGGCTTGTTGCGCACCGTGTCTTGGAGTATTCTGCGCCCATGAAATTGCTGGAACGCATCACAGTCGAGCCGGGCAAGTGCGGCGGGCGTCCGTGCATTCGCGGGATGCGCATCCGCGTGACGGACGTGCTCGGGATGCTGGCCGAGGGCGTGCCGCACGAGGAAATCCTGCGCGACTTCCCCTACCTTGAACCGGACGACATCAAGGCGGCGCTGGCCTACGCCGCGCGCCAGTCCGACCACGCGATCCTACAGCCAGCGTGAACTTCCTCGTGGACGCGCAACTTCCGCCCGCACTGGCGCGGTGGATTGCCAGTAAAGGGCATCATGCCACGCATGTCTTCGATTTGGGTTTCCACACCGCCGACGATCCGGTGATTTGGGAACGCCTCGGAACGAACCGTCCGTTATCATCAGCAAGGATGAGGATTTTGTGGACCACTGGCTCTTGAGCGATCAGCCCGTTGCGCTCATTTGGATTCGGAAGGGGAATTGTTCAAACCGCGCGTTGCTCGCCTGGCTCGACCCGCTGTGGCCGGACGCAGTAAAACGGTTGGAGCAGGGAGAGAAGTTCATCGAGTTACGGGCTTGAGCAAAGCAAACTCGCCGTGGACACGCGCACGTTCCCGGTGCTCATCTACGATCCGCGCAAAGGCGACAAGATCGCGCAACGCCTCAGCCTTCAGGGCAATCCGTCCGAGAAACAGGATTTCTACATCGAACCGAAGACGAACGAAGTCTATGACTTCATCCGCTTCGCGCGCACCGAAGGCCGCTTCGCCAAACACTTCGACAAAGACGGCAATCCGAGTGAGACCTTGCACAAAGCCAAACAGGAACGCCTCGAAAACTGGCGCACGTTGCAGGAGCTGGCGGGGATTATTTGAACTCTGGAAAGGCCTCGTAGGGCGTGTTAGACTGCGTCGCATGAAAATGAACGGCGATACCGTGGCGTTGGAAAAATTCCTCCGGCCAATGGCACGTGAACTTTCCATGGAACTCGCCCGGGCTATCGTCAATCTGACTGCTGACGAGGAAATCCAGGCTCGTTACGACCTGCTTACCGAAAAAAATACTGAAGGACAATTAACACCCGCTGAACGCGAGGAATTGGAATCGCTCGTTCGCGTGAATACGCTGCTCGGCGTCCTCAAAGTCGAAGCCAAAGCCGTACTCGCCAAAGCCGCCTGATGGACGCGGCAAACGGTCCAGTTGGTTCGTCAACGGGCAGGAAACCGGTGCGAGTATTGCATCTGCCTCAGGAATTCTCCGGACTGCGCATCGATCCTGACACCGGCAAGGTAACGCCGCTCTTTCATCCGCGCCGCGACCACTGGACCGACCAATTCGCCATCGTTGATGGCAATATCATTGGTAGAACGCCGACTGGTCGCACGACCGCATGGTTATTGGAAATGAATTCCAGCGAACGGGTGAGAATGCGACAAAGCCTCGCCAGGTTGGGATTGTTAAGTTGAAAGCCAGGCAACTCTAAACGCTGCTCAAGGCCAAACAGGAACGCCTTGAAAACTGGCGCACGTTGCAGGAGTAGGCGGGGATTATTTGAGCCGGACGGGCTGTTGGCGAGACGCCACAAATCGACGGTACCGGCTGCCAAGCGTAATAGCCCGCAGGGAAGGCCGTTTCGCCAAACACTTCGACAAAGGCGTAGCCCCATCGCGAGCCTGGAAAACTGGCGCATTTTGCAGGGGCTGGCGGGATTAGTTGATTCTGCTACAACTCGACAGCAGGTCAGCACTGGTTTGGTAGAGCCATCGGCGAACGCTGAAAAGCTGTTTAGGCTACTCTTCGTTCAAAGGCAGCCGACCCGAGCACCTTAGTTCCGCGAACGCCGCTTCAGGTTACCGCAAGATTTGGAAAGAGAATGGCAAAGGCTGCGTAGCGGATTGGATAGCCCTGTTCAAATACTAAGTTGGTTTGGAAGTTTTTAGACTTCGTAGTATGAGCGGGCGTTTAATACTTGCTGGCCTGATATTCTGGACTTGGGTCTACACACAAATTGTAGGTGCGCAGACTAACGTGACCGTTTGGGGAAACAACGTTTACGGGCAGATAAACGTCCCGCCGAATGTCACCAATGCCGTGGCCATATCCGCCGGAGGTGAACACATTATGGCTTTGAGGGCCGACAGCACTGTGGTCGCCTGGGGGGACAACAGCTTTGGTCAGACGAGCATTCCACCCACCCTTAAGCTAAATGTCGCGATTGCCGCAGGTTGCCGTCACAGCTTGGTTTTACGGGGGTACGGACCCGTGCTCGCGTGGGGTTCGTACGCCGGGACAAACGTGCCTCGAAACTTCACCAACGTCATAGCCATCGCGGCGAGCGGGGCTGCCTGTCATGGCGGGCATGGCTTGGCGCTTAAACGCGATGGGACCGTGACGGCGTGGGGCGACAATGGCTTTGGACAGACGAATGTGCCGCCGGATTTGACCAACGTTGTGGCGGTAGCCGCAGGGGATGTACACAACCTGGCGCTCAAGTCGGATGGCTCTGTGGTCGCTTGGGGATCGTTTGCAGGGACAAACGTGCCCGCTGGCTTGAGCGATGTGGTTGCCGTTTCTGCCGGCGGTGAACACAGCCTGGCGTTAAGGCGAAATGGAACCATTCTCGCTTGGGGATCGAATTCCTCAGGCCAGACAAATGCACCAGCCAGTTCGACGAACATCGTGGCGATTGCGGCAGGTCGTTGGCATTCGTTGGCGTTACGCGCAGACGGCACCGTTTCCGCCTGGGGCAAGTATCATGACGGAACGTATTCCCAAACCATGACCGTTCCACCAGGTTTGACCAACGTGACCGCGATTGACGCAGGAGAATGGACCAGTGTCGCGCTCCTGAATGGCCCGCCTATGAGCACAGCGCCAGCCTCGAATCCGACGCTCAGTAGCAATACATTCAGTGTCGAGGTTGCATCCCAGAAAGGTTCCGTGTACGGGCTGGAGAAATCGCATTCCTTGTCCCAACCGAATTGGATAGGGCTGCCGCTCCAAGCAGGCACGGGCGCACAACTCACGCTTACCGACCCTGCGGCCACGCATTCGGAGAGTTATTATCGTGTTCGACGTTGGTGAGGGTTTTGGCGGCGTCAGCTGCTTTTCTACGGTGACTGCGCTCTTCGTTACTGATTCGACTCCTCGACTGGCACTCGTCCTCATGACATCCGCTTCGCGCTCAATGGTTACCCGCGCGAGCCGCTGCTCAAGGCGAAACAGGAACGCCTCGAAAACTGGCGCACGTTGCAGGAACTGGCGGGGATTATTTAGGACCGACAACGACTGATCATCGCTGTTGCAGCGCAGGCTTCCCTGCCCTGCCTTTATCCGCAGACACTCTAAAGGAGATTACGGCCCGATTCCGCAGCGGCTTCGAGGAACGCGAACGCATCATCGAAATCTTCTGCGAAGGGATATACGCTCCCGGCGAGCTTGACCCGGACGAAGTGGAGGCAGCGGTTGATGCCGCGATAGAAGCGCACGAAGCAGAGAAGGCTTTCTGGCCCAGAGTCACAGATTGCGACCGGCTTGATGCGGTGTTTGAAGCATTAAATCGAAGGGGCATTGTTGCTTTACAGAACGCCGGTTACACCCAAAGCGACGGTTACGATGATTGCGGGCAGGCCTACAATGAGCGCCCCGATAAGGAGAGCGTCATCGGCTACTGCTTTTATCACGGGCAGGACGTAGAACGAGCTGTGGCCGGCGAGGGACTGTATCTCGCTTTTGGTCCGATTGATCCGCAAGACGAAGAAATCAAGGGTCCGGAAGTCGGACGGGTTGTAGTGGGCGAGTTGCAGAGAGCCGGCTTTCAAACCAATTGGGATGGAACTTTTAAGACGCGAATCTTCATCCCGAAGCTGGATTGGAAGCGCAGATAGATCGCAATAGATCACGTGCCCTTCACTCTCGCTCAGCTCCGTAGTCTGGATTCCGTTTGTGATGTCGAACCAGTGTGATGCGGATGCCGTCAGGAATTTCGCGGTAAAGAAAATGATACGGAAATCGTTTGAGATTGGCTCGGCGGAATTTGGAACTGATCGGGTGAAATCTTCCGGGATTGGCCACTGCGAGGTTTATGAAGTGCCGCAACTCCTTCTTGAACTCATCGCCCAGAATTGGAGAAACCCCATCGTAGTAATCGAGCGCTTCGGCGACATCCTGCTCAACGGCGGGATGGTATTCGACCTTCATTTCCGGCGGCGCGCTTCAACGCGTTGCCAGAATTCACCATCGTGAAGTGCCTGCGCGTGGCCGGTTTCAATCTCGCGGTCACGACGCTCGGCCTCCGCCAACTCATCAGCTTCAGACCACTCTTCGCCAGCAGGCGGCAGCGAACCCAACAGGGATTCGGCCAATTGAACGCGTTCCTTCACGCCAAGAGCGAGAGCTTGTTTTTTGATCTCTTCTACCGCAGCCATGGCCATACAGTATCTCGCCTCGTATCGCATGACAAGTGCTGCAAACGAAGAGGGCAATCACGGCTCATCAACGATGATTCCTCGCTCCGACGCGCCGCCGGGGAAATCGGCCCAGTAGATTTCGCGGAAGCCGGGTGGATTGTATTCCCAATGCCACGGTTCGTTCTGGTAGGGATACCAGCCGAATTCTTCGCCGCGCAGGAGCAGCCATTTGTGCACGGGCGATTCGCGCATGCGCACAACCTCCGACATCGGGCGCGTCGTGGTTTCACCGACCTTCAGATCGCCGTGGCTCATTTTGAAATCGATGGCAAGGCCGAGCGAATGGGAGGAGAAGCTCGCGACGGCGTTGGGATTGGCGGCCCGGGCTGCGTTCCTTTGGGCAGTTTGTGGATTGCGATGCGCCGAGAGAATGATCAATTCGACGCCCTCCGCCTTGGCCTGCTCGCGCATTCGGACAAAGGATTCCAGTGCATGACGATTGAGCTTCCAGCGTTCCTGTTCGGGAACAGTCATCCACTGGTTGGTGATGTAATTCCAAACGTCCTCCGTCGCCTCGGCGCGTAGAACGACTGCATCACGCGTGCTGTTGGCGCGGCGCTCGGGACGCACTAAGTCAAGCGTATCCACCATCACGTCGGCAAACTGTTCGTTAGGGCCTTCCGGTCCACCGGGAAAATCATTTTCCTGCCAGTCGAACTGGCGGAAGTGCTGGCTCAGTTCCGGGCCGAGAATGTCGAGGCCCGAGGTCTTTGGATCGTGGATGAATTTCAACTCGAGTGCGCGCAGCAAAGCCTGCTTTGATTCGGAGTTGGTCTGGCTTAATGCCAATTCGAAGGCGGCATTGATACTCGTGTCCTGCTCACGGTTTTTAAGTGTCGCCCAGATGTAATTCGCGGGAAGTCGTGACCCACCGTTCCTGGCGAACCTCACCGTGGCCTCGATCGTATCCATCGGCGAATTGACCTCCGCCGTTCTGAGATGGTCATTCAGCGCGGGGGGCGCAACGAGAGCGGCAGCAACAGCAGGACTTTGATCTGCTGGCGCAGTTGCCGAAACAGCGGAAGCAGGTGCAGCAGGAGGGATGCTTGGGGGCTCGGTTGGTCCGCCTTGCCTGGGTGTCTCGACTGGCCCTGGTGTCGCGCAGCCCGTCAGGAGTATGGCGCAGCTTAACGAGAGCAGGGAAAATGGGAATAGCGATTGCATCAGTTTGGTACTGGCCATTTGATGGCCAAGTTATTTCGTACCAGTTCGCTTGTCAGCCGCGTTTTCAATGTCTATGAAGGGTGCGAAAGGAGCGATTATTTGATTCACCGGCAACTGCAAGACAGACTAACCTCCAATTATGCGCAAGAACGCGATCGTTTTAACCGTGTTAGCCGCGTTGGCCGCGTTGGCCGGCGCATTGGCGTGGCAGCAAGCTCAAATCCGGGCGTTGCAATCAGAGTTGGCGGTTTTGAAGTCGCAACCCGTAGGGGTTGCCGCAGACCATAATCCCCGCGAACGCACGGCTGAGTTTTTGAATCCTGACCAAGGCACGATGCCGGAGCGCCTCTTAGCGATGGAGAAACAAGTCCAACAATTGATGCTCGCTTCGGAATCGCTGATGGAGCGAGGCCAACTCCCACTTTCGCCGGCCAAAGCCATTGAAGTGAAAAACCGATTTCTAGATGCTTCGCTATCGAGCGAGGAACGCCTCCGTGCCTTGCGGCTGCTTCAAAAGAATCACGCCATTGACGATGAAGTGCTGTCCGCGGGTTTGGCCTGGATTGAAACGCTCTCGGACACGCGCCTGATGAGCGACTTGCTGGAGCAATTCGTCGGCCTGAAGAGCCCGGCGTTGCGGGAGAAAGCCCTGCAACTGGTCGCCACTCATCCCGAAGATCAGATTCGTCGCCGCGCCGTTCAAATCCTGGGAGCTTCCGGTGATGCCAGGGTGGTTGAATCCGCTCTATGGACGCTGCTGGCCTCCGAGCAAAGTCGAAGCGTGCAGTATCAATTGGAAGAGGCATTGCGCGAAATACCGATGGACTCGACGCGTCAACTCAGCCTGGAACAACGCGCGCTGAACGACCAGTCACCGCTTCGAGAACGGCTTGCCGCTTTTCGCCTCCTGATGGCGGCGAATGTGGCGAGCGCTCAAACGGTAAAGGATTTTGCGAACACGGTGTTGGCGCAGAATAATGCCGATCAAACAGCGGAGTTGTTCCGAATGTTCGACAATACCGGGAATCTGGCTGCGGCTCCAGCGTTGATCAATGGGCTGCAACTGGACAATCCGCACCTGAGAGCCCTTGCCCTGGATGCCTTGAGCGAAATGCAATCGGAGCCAACGGTCATCAAATGGCTGCAGCACGCGGCAATGAATGATACCGATGAGCGTGTGCGCGCTGAAGCGGTTCGGGTTCTCGGCCAGGCTGGAAACAAACCACAGTGAGCTGGCCACGTCGCTCAGGAATCTGCCGGAAATGGTTCGAAGGAGTGACTTGCGTGCGTAAGAACCGGGTTAGTCCAACCCGTGAACGATCGCCATCTCCCGCTTGATGCGCGCACCTTCGCAAGTCATTCCGGATAAACGCCTGTTCGGTGCCGGCATTCACGTTTGGGTTCGCTCCGCTTTCACTCAACCAAAAAAGTCCGTACGCCACGCTTGCCAAATTCCGTTGCGGTCGGCATTCTCGGAAGGTTATGAAGAATTTGATAGGAGTTATTATCCTCGCCGTGATTTGCCTCGGGCTGGGCATTGTCCTCATTACTACCAAAAAACAGGCCACGGAACAAAAGGCAAAGGACTCGAATACGATTTTGTCACTCTCCAACGATGTCGTGAAGGCGACGAGCGATCTGATCGAGCAGCGTCAGGTCAATTTGCTCCTTACCAACGATCTCAGCACGGCTCGCACTGAATTCTCCACGCTCAGCAACAAACTGACGGACGTGCAGGCAAATCTGGTGAAGACGGAAGCGTCGCTCAAGGCCAGCCAAAGTGCCGTAGCCGAGCGGGATCAGCGCATCGCTGCGCTGGAAACTCAGAACCGCGAATTGGACGAAAAGGCCATCGACTTAAGCGCGGCGCTCACAAATCTCACGACTCAGATTGCGGAAACCCAACGCAAGCTGGACGCTTCAGAAGGCGACAAGGCGTTTCTTGAAAAAGAAATGAAGCGCCTGCTGGCCGAGAAAGCTGAACTGGAACGCCAGTTTAACGACCTGGCCGTGCTTCGCAAGCAGGTGGCCAAGCTGAAGGAAGAACTCTCCGTCGCCCGCCGACTCGAGTGGATTCGCAAAGGGCTGTTTGCCCAGGACGAGCAAAAGGGCGCCCAGCGATTGATGCAACTCAATAACCCGACCGTCGCATCAACGAAAGGTGCCAAGACCAACGCCTACGACTTGAACGTCGAGGTGAATGCTGACGGCTCCGTGAAGGTCATTCCGCCCTTGACCAACTCCGCAGCCGCGCCACAGCCGTAATGTCGTCCTCTCGTTCGCTCGTCGATTCGCACGGCCGTGTTTTGCGCGATCTGCGGGTGAGCCTTACGGACCGCTGCAACTTCCGCTGCCTGTATTGCCTTCCCGAAACGGAGGCAGCCCAGAACTTCTATCGCGGGCATTGGGCGCACCTGCCCGACTCCAAGCCCATCGTTCAACAATGGGTTCCACGCACTCACTTGCTCAGCTTTGAGGAAATCGAGCGCATCGTGCGATTGGCGGTATCGCTGGGAATTCAAAAAATCCGGCTTACCGGTGGCGAACCATTACTACGAAACGATGTCGACCACCTCGTTGCTCGACTCGCTGCGATTCCCGGCATTGAAGACCTGGCGATGACAACAAATGGCTTTTTGTTCGCCGAGAAAGCTGAAGCACTGCGAAAGGCCGGACTTCGCCGCGTCAGCTTCAGCCTCGATTCTCTCGATCGCAACAACTTCAAAAAAATTACTGGCCGCGACGGATTGGATTCCGTCCTCGCGAGCATCCAGATGGCCCGGGAACTGGGTTTCGAACCGGTCAAGGTAAACGCAGTCGTCATCCGCGACATCAACTTTCACGAGATCGAGGCGCTGGCGGATTTCGCCCGGGAAAAGAGGGTGAGCCTGCGTTTTATCGAGTTCATGCCGCTGGATTCCGCGCGAGCCTGGCAAAAGGAAATGGTGGTCTCCGGCACCGAGATCCTCAAGCGGCTGCAAGCCCGATTCGACCTGCGCCCCGTTGCCACCGACAATCCTTCATCCACCTCTAAACGTTGGGGCTTCAAGGATGGTCACGGTGAGATCGGCATCATCGCACCGGTCAGCGAACCGTTTTGCGGCCATTGCAACCGCATTCGGCTCACCGCCGATGGCAAAATCCGCACGTGCCTGTTCAGCGTCACGGAGCATGACCTCCGTTCCCAGTTGCGCAGCGGCGCCTCCGACGACGCCTTGGCAGATTGGCTGACCGCCGTCGTCTGGCAGAAGGAAGCTCGCCATCATATTGGAGAAGCCAACTTTGTGCCCCCCTCACGCTCGATGAGCTGCATTGGAGGCTGAGGGAAGCCACTCACAGTGTCTTGACGTTCTGACGCGGTCTGCGTATTAAACTTCCCAGTTATGCCAACATACGAATACGTTTGTGCCAAGTGCGGGCACGAGTTCGAGAAATTTCAGTCGATCGCTTCCGAGCCGCTGACCACCTGTCTCAAAGACGTGTGCGCCCGGAAGAAATGGGGTCGCGGCAAAGTGAAACGCAAACTCAGCGCGGGTGCGGGCCTTATCTTCAAGGGCAGCGGCTTTTACATCACCGATTACCGGAGCGAAGGCTACAAGCAGGCGGCTAAAAAGGACTCGGAATCCTCCAAGCCTGCCGCCAGTTCTGACAGCAAGTCGTCCAGTTCAGCTTCGACCACGACGTCGAAGTCAGAAAGCAAGCCGGCCAAATCCAAGTCGAAGGACTGACATGCGAACTATTGCCGCGATCGGACTGTTCTTTGCCGCAAAGATGGTTTTGTTTGCGCAAACAATCCCGGTGACGCCGGCAATCAGCAGCGCCTCGGGCCAGTTCACCATCATTGATCGAAGCGGTGCGCCGCCACCCGCGTTGCCGGCTTCGTCGAAGGCCAAAGGCTTTTTCGATCTCCAGGCGCCTTTTCTGGCGGTCTCTTGCGAACGAATCCAAGGTGCCTTGAACGCTGAACTCGGCACCAAGGTTCAATGGCAGGGAAAGATCCACCTCACCATCTCACCCGTTCGGAATTCCAGTGACGATTATGCGATCAGCGTGGACCGCTTTCGCAATGCCTGGCGCTATCACGTGAATTTGCCCCAGCGAGTAGAGCAGACCATGTATGTGCGCACCGTGGTGCAAGCCCTGTTGCTCGAACTGGCCAACCGACAAGCCAGCGAGCGCTCGGCTGAAGTCCCCTTCTGGCTCGTTGAAGGATTGACCCAAAAGCTCCTGAACTCGCGTCAAAGCCAATTGATCCTCGAGCCGCCGGGTTTTTCGGTGCGCGGCGTCAAAATCGACCCGACGATGTTCGAGCGATCCGACCATGATTGGCTCGAGAAGGCGCGTCGGGTGCTGCGGGAACGCCCGCCAATGACACTTGAAGAATTAAGCTGGCCGCGCGCCGAGGAGTTCAACGGTCCGAAGGGCGAAGCCTTTCGCTGCAGTGCCCAGTTGTTTGTCACAGAATTGCTCCGACTGAAAGGTGGTCGCGACTGCCTGCGCGAAACCATCGCCGGGCTGGCAAGCTGTTACAACTGGCAGACCGCATTCCTCAAGGCTTTCCAAACCCAGTTTCCCAACCAACTTTCACTTGAAAAATGGTGGGCGTTGCAGGTGACCTATTTTGTGGGACGCAATCCGCAGCAGTTTTGGACCTCCGAAGAGAGCTTTCGCAAACTCGACGAGGTCTTGCACACCGCAGTGTCCGTTCGACACGATTCAGGTGACTTGCCCGTGCGCGCGGACGTAAGCTTGCAGGCCATCATTCGCGAGTGGGACACCTTGCGGCAATTGACCACGTTTCGCAGCAAGTTGCGCGAACTGGAACTCGCGCGCGCGCGGGTTTCGCCGGAATTCACTGCACTGGCCGATGATTATCTGCGGGTGGTCAATCAGTATGTGAAGGAACGCGAAAGCAGTTCGGCCATTTACGCGAACCTGGACTCCATGCCCAGCGGGAAGCGAAAGGTTGCCCTCCAGACGATCCAGGAACTGGACCGCCTGGACACCACTCGCCGCGAATCCAAGCCCCCGGCCCCGGATAGTTGGTCCGCCGTCCCGCCGCCCAGTCCCGGTATTTCCCGGTAATCCGTCCTGCCGCGGCAAGGATTCGCTCGTCGCAAAGTGCGACCTTCTGAACACGGAACGCCCCCACCTTGACATCGCCACGGGCATCCCGAACACTGCCGGCTGATTTATGGCCGAGCCGAAAGAAAACGTGTTGATGGAGAAGATTGTGTCGCTGTGCAAGCGACGGGGATTTATTTTTCAATCCTCCGAGATTTACGGCGGGATTAATGGATTCTGGGACTACGGCCCGCTGGGGGCTGAGATGCGGAGGAATATCCGCGACCATTGGTGGAATCAAATGGTTCGAAATCGTGACGACGTGGTGGGCATCGAGTCCTCCATCATCATGCACCCGAAGGTCTGGGAGGCGTCGGGACACGTGGGCGGTTTCACAGACCCGATGGTGGATTGCAAAGTCTCGAAGCAACGTTTCCGTGCCGACCAGATCTTTTTTTCTGCGGTGGTAGTGGATGGAAAGGTTGTTGGCTACGTCAGCGCACTGGAAGGTGAGCGTACTGCTGAGGAGCTTCAGGAAAGTGCTGAAACTTTCAAGCGGAAGAAAGCGATTCAAGGGCGATTGGAGCCGGTCCAACCCAGGGAATTCACCACTGCTCCGCCCGAGGAGATTCCGCTCATTCCGTCTCCGGCCACCGGCGAACCCGGCTCCCTGACGCCGCCACGCGGGTTCAATATGATGCTTGAAACGTACGTGGGTGCGTTGCGCGACGCTTCTGCCATCGCGTATCTCCGTCCGGAAACTGCGCAAGGTATGTTCGTGGATTTCAAGGCCGTGCTCGATACGGGCCGGGTGAAAATCCCGTTCGGGATCGCGCAGGTGGGCAAATCGTTTCGCAACGAAATTACACCGCGCAATTTCATTTTCCGCAGCCGTGAGTTCGAGCAGATGGAAATGGAGTTCTTCATCAGTGACGAGGATGACTGGAAAAAATGGCATCGCTACTGGATTGATTGGTGCCGCGATTGGCTGCTCTCCGTTGGCATTCCGGCTTCTTCGCTTTCGGAATACGATCACCCAAAAGAAAAGCTGTCGCATTATTCTAAAGGCACCACGGACCTCATGTTCCAGTACCCATTTGGTGTGCAAGAGCTTTGGGGTATAGCCGCGCGGGGCGACTTCGATCTTTCTCAGCACGCCCAGGCCAGTGGCACGCCCCTCGTGTATTTCGATGAGGCGGCAAAACGTCGCTATGTTCCCCACGTCATCGAGCCCGCTGTGGGAGTCGACCGCATCATGCTTGCGATCCTTTGCAGCGCCTACCACGAGGATCAGATGCCGGACGAAAAAGGGAAAATGGAAACGCGCGTGGTGATGAAATTGCATCCGCGAATTGCGCCCATCAAAGTTGGCGTGCTGCCGCTCCTCAAGAACAAGCCCGACCTCGTGAACAAGGCACTGGAAGTGCGTGATGTGCTTCGTCCGTGGATGAATGTTTATTACGACGACGCCGGCGCGATTGGTCGTCGCTACCGGCGCCAGGACGAAGCGGGCACGCCGTTCTGCGTCACGATTGATTTCGATACGTTGGGCGAGAAAGGGCCGGAGTTGAAAGACACGGTCACTATGCGGCATCGTGACGATGGCCGGCAGGAGCGACTCAAGATTTCCGAACTTCGCGACTGGTTGCTGGCAAGAATCCGTTGAACCCAATGAACCCGGAGCCCGTCTCGACAAAACCCAAAGCCCCCGCGGAAGCGGTTTTGCTGACCACCAAAGGCATCACGGCTTCGGCGCGGATTTCCTTCGCGATCATGGCACTGCTGTTTGTGCTGATCGCCTGGTTGCACGTGGGCACGTTGTTGTTGACCGTTCTGTTCGGTTATTTCGCGCTGCGCATGTTCAGTTTCGACCGCAGCAAGACGCTGGGCGTGGTGATCTACATCATTGCCGTGGTGGGAATCGGCTATGGATTGGTCTATTTTTCAAAGCGGGCCTCTAAAACGCTGCCAACCATCGCCCAGAAAACCATTCCGGCTGTGGTTGACTACGCCGAGCAAAAGCAAATCGAACTGCCGTTTACCGACTATGCCAGTTTCAAGGCGCTCGCCTTGAAAGAAGTCAATGATCGGATTGCCAATGTCGGACGTTATGCCCGGGACGCGGCACTGGTGCTGGCCATGTTGATCATTGGCCTGGTGGCGGCCCTGAGTTTTTTCATCAACGAGAAATGGAATGTCGAGGATGAACCCGACGCAGTGAAGGACAGCCTTTACGCGACGGTGGCTCGTGAGCTGATCATCCGCTTCGAGACCTTTTATAGCAGCTTTGCGCGGGTGATTGGCGCGCAAATTATCATTTCCGCCATCAACACGGCACTGACGGCCATTTTTCTCATTTGGAACGGTTTCCCGTATGCGACCGTGATCATCGTTCTGACTTTCCTTTGCGGCCTGCTGCCGATCATTGGCAACATCATGAGCAACACCCTCATCGTCGGTGTGGCCTTCACCATGCCGAATGGACCGAAAATGGCCCTGATATCTCTGATCTTTCTCGTCGTCATCCACAAGTTGGAATACTTCCTGAACAGCAAGATCATCGGCGACCGCATTCGCAATCCGATGTGGTTGACCCTGGTGGGGATTGTCCTTGGGGAAAAATTAATGGGCATCCCGGGTATGATTCTCGCCCCGGTGGTGTTGCACTACATCAAGGTCGAAGCCTCCAAACGCAAACTGGCTGAGACCACGGGAAAATCTGAAACATGATGGATTCAACCGAGCCTTTTGAACTGCAGGAAATCGAGCGTCTCCTCCACAAACCGAATAGTGATGCTTCCGGCCTCGCGAGCTTTTTTACCGCCGGTGAAGTCTGGGTTGCTCGCGTGCCGGCGCGGCTGGACGTCATGGGGGGCATCGCCGATTACTCCGGTTCGAACGTCTGCGAAGCCGTCCTCGGCCGCGGCGTCCTGATGGGCTTGCAGGCGCGCACCGACCGCACGCTGCGCATCCGCACGATGCACGCGGGCATGAAGGCGCTCCCCATTGAAACGCGTTTGCCGCTGGACTGTTTCAAATCCGGTGACGGTCTGGCCAGTTACTCGGAGATTCGCGCGTTTTGCCAGGCGAATCCCCTTGCGAACTGGGCCGCCTACATCGTGGGCAGCATTTTCACTTTGCTCAAAGAAGAGCCGGTAAAGATGCCCTATGGTTTCAATCTTCTGCTCCTGAGCGCCGTCCCGATGAACGTCGGCATCGGCAGTTCCGCGGCGGTTGAGATTGGGACGCTCACGTGTCTGAACTCTTACCTGGGATTGAAACTTTCACCCTCGCGCATCGCACAGTTGGGTCAGATGGCGGAGAACCATGTCGTGGGTGCGCCCTGCGGTATCATGGACCAAACCGCCATCACCAGTGGGCAACAAGGTTGTCTCACTCACATCCTCTGTCGGCCCGGAGAAGTGAAAGGAGTTGTGGAGATTCCGCCCGGCACAGGATTTGTCGGCATCAATTCGATGGTTCGGCATTCCGTTGCCGGCAGTCCCTATAGCGACACGCGCGTGGGCGCCTTTATGGGGAAGAAGATCATCAATGATATCCGCGCCCGAACCGGCCGCAGCGCCCTGGCCTATCTCACCGAATTGTCGTCGCAAGAATTGCGTGAACAATACGCCTCAGAAATCCCGGAAGAATTGCTCGGCTCGGAATTCCTCACGCGGCACGAGACTCACGACGACCCGGTCACGAAGATTTCGCCGGATGCAACGTATCGGGTTGCCGGCCCAACCCGTCATCCGGTTGAAGAAAACGAGCGGGTGCTGAAGTTTATGGACGCCCTGCGCGCCGCGAAAAACGGAGACGAACGAGCTCTCAACACCGCTGGTGAATGCATGTACGGCGCCCACGAGAGTTACCGGGATAATTGCCAACTCTCGACCGATGAAGTGGATTTCCTCGTCGACACCGTTCGCCAACGCGGTGCAAAGCACGGACTCTATGGTGCCAAGATTACCGGCGGCGGTACCGGCGGTACGGTGGCCGTCTTTGGCAAGCTGGACGCGCTGGCAAAACACATCCCAGAGATCGCAATTGAGTATTCCCGTCGCATTGGCGTCATGCCTGACATCTTTGAAGGCACATCCCCGGGTGCAATCGAGTTCGGTGCCCGACGTTATGCTTTCGGGGCAAAGGGCTGGCAAAGATTCAGCGTTTGACTCATGCCCGCCGTCCGCAAAGCCGTCATTCCCATCGCCGGTCTCGGCACGCGCCATTTCCCCGCTTCGCATGCGGTGAAGAAGGAGTTGTTTCCCGTGGTAGGACCAGATGGCATCGCGCGCGCGTTGTTCCACTATCATCTTCTGGAATTGCAATCCGCAGGCATTGAAGACATCTGCATCATCGTGCAGCCCGGTGAAGATGAGATGGTGCGCCATTACTTGCGCGGACCAGATGCGAATTACCTCAAGCGCCTTGAGAAGTATCCCTTGCTCCTCCAGGAAGCGGAGCAAATGCGCTCTTTCGCCGACTGCATCACCTTTGCCGTCCAACACGAGCAGGAAGGCTACGGCCACGCGGTGTTCCAAACCAGGAAGTTTGCGAATGGCGAAATGGTACTGCTCGGCCTGGGTGACCACCTGTTTCGCGGTAAAACTCTTTCTCCGTATCTGGAATTGGCCCGGCTGGCCGAAGGGTCGAATGGCAGGAGTGTTTCGGCCGTAAATCGGATAGCCAGTGACCAACTTAAAGGCTACGGCACCATCGCGGGCCGACGACGGGAAGAGAACGCGCGGCTGATCGATGTTTCACTTATCATCGAAAAGCCGGCAGTCGCCGTTGCTCGGGAGAAACTCCACGTCAACGATTTACCATCCGACACCTGGCTGGGCTGGTTTGGATTGCATCTTCTCGCCCCGAGCATTTATGACGTGCTCAATGAAATGATCCGCGACAACGTGCGCGATAACGGGGAATTTCAACTTACCCGCGCCCAGGAGATGCAACGCCAGCGTGAAGGTTATTTCGCCCTGGAAATGACCGATGCGGAGCGATTCGATTTTGGTATTCCGGATGACTTCGTAGCCAGTCTTCAGGCTTTTCGCAAAACGTGATTTGACAGGTCCGGGTCACGGGACGACGTTCCAAGCGAACTCTTGAGGTGACCTATGAAAAGATTGTTCGTTCTCTCTGTCGCCTTTGCGCCGATGCTGGTTCAAGCTCAACTCAATCCGCTGCAGCCGATCACCGACGCGGAATTAGCGACCTATACTCACAGCTACGTTTTCGGCATTCCGGAAATGTCATACGGCAGAATTGTTGGTGAGCGCGTGGTTTACTCGGGCATCAGCGTCCAACTCCTTCGCGCGCCGAATCCCCTTCAATTAATAAATCCCTGGGCGCCGGAAGAGTATGGTCCGAGCGATCAGAATCTCGCTATCGATCCTGTAACGAAACGTGCTGCGGGACTAAGACTTTTTGCCATCAGCTTCTGAGCGCCGTAGCTAATTCCCGCGTGACCCTGCCATCACGGTGTGGCATCGTCCGCGCGTGACGACAACTGAAGCCATTCAACTTTTGGAGCAGTTTCGCGCCGGCGGGGTGAGCCGCGCCACGGTGCTGCATGCCTTTCAAGCGGCACCCATTGCGGACCTTGGCTTCGCTCAAGTGGACACGCATCGCGCCCTGCGGAAAGGGTTTCCGGAGGTAATCTTCGGGGCGGGCAAAACGCCGGAGCAAGTGATCAGGATCGCAGCGAAGCTCGCGGCTCGAGAACAACGGGTGCTCATCACGCGCGTTTCGCCCGAGCACACCAAAGCCATTCGCCGGAAGTTCAAACACGCGCAGGCTCATGAACTCGCGCGGTGCGTGACCATCGACAAGAAACCTATGCCGAAGCGTCCCGGAACGGTTGCGGTCGTTTGCGCCGGCACCAGCGACCTGCCGGTGGCCGAAGAAGCCGCGGTCACTGCCGACATCATGGGCAATCGCGTCGTGCGCATCACCGACGCGGGGGTTGCCGGGCTGCACCGGATTCTGTCACGACTCGAAACCATCCAAAGTGCCAACGTGCTGGTGGTGGTGGCGGGCATGGAAGGCGCGTTGCCCAGCGTGGTGGCGGGTTTGGTCGGCAAACCGGTCATCGCCGTTCCCACCAGCGTCGGCTATGGTGCCAGTTTTGGTGGAGTGGCGGCGTTGCTGGGCATGCTGAACAGTTGTGGCAGCGGCGTGACAGTGGTGAACATCGACAACGGGTTTGGCGCTGGTTACGCGGCGAGCCAAATCAATGCATTGGCGCAAACCTCTTAATCCTAATCTTAATCTTTTTCTTAATCCGATCCGGAGGATTAAGATGAAGATTAAGATTACGATTAAGATGAAAACATTATACCTCGACATCTTCAGCGGCATCAGCGGCGACATGTTCATTGGGGCGCTGATTGACCTGGGCGTGGACGCGCGCAAGCTGGAGCGTGAACTGGCAAAGTTAAAACTCGACGATTACCACCTTCACATTTCTCGCCAGCACAAGTCCGCGATCGAGGGCGTGAAATTCGATGTGCATCTGGCACACGGACACGATCACCATCACGATGAGGATCATGGGCATGATGGGCATGACCACCATCACCTACATGAGCACGGTCATCACCACGAACCCGGGCCTGAGCCCCACCATGAACATGGCCATCAACACGAGCACGAGCATCATCACGACGAACAACGCACGTTTACGGAAATCAAGAAGCTCATCTCCAACAGCAAACTCTCTCCCTGGGTGAAGCAGAAATCCGTAGCCGTTTTTCGCCGTATCGCGGAAGCAGAAGGCAAGATTCACGGTTTGCCGCCCGAAAAAGTCCACTTCCACGAGGTAGGTGCCGTGGATTCCATTGTGGACATTGTCGGTGCGTGCATTGGTCTGGAAATGCTCGGGAAGCCGCGCGTCCTGGCTGCGCCAGTCACCGAAGGCACGGGGTGGGTGAAGTGTGCGCACGGGCGATTTCCCATTCCCGCGCCGGCGACGCTGGCCATCCTCGGCGCGCGCGGCATTGGCGTAACGCAATGTGACGAGCCTCACGAATTAGTCACGCCGACGGGCGCGGCATTGCTCGCCGAGTTTGTTGAGAGCTTTGGGCCGATGAGCGGCGTTGTCGCCGAGCGCATCGGTTTCGGGCTGGGAACGCGCGATAACCAGACGCGACCGAATGTCCTGCGGGCAGTGCTCGGGGAAGGTGACAAGGGCCAGGTGACTGGTGACAGGAAGAGCGCGGGCGCAAAAATCGCGTCACCCGTCACCCGTCACCCGTCACCCTTGGATTGGGAAATGGATCGCGTGGCCGTGTTGGAAACAAACCTGGACGACATCAATGCAGAGCTTCTCGGGAGCTTTGTCGAAGCCGCGCTGGCGGCCGGAGCGTTGGACGTTTTTCACACGCCAATTCAGATGAAGAAGAACCGGCCTGGGGTGCTACTCACGGTGCTCTGCGCCGAGCGGGACGCAGACAAGTTCAGCGAAATGATTTTGCGCGAGACCAGCGCGTTCGGGGTACGGCGCACCATTGCGGAGCGGCGGAAACTACGCCGCGAGTTCAAAACCGTGAAAACAGAATTTGGAAAGGTGACGGTCAAAATCGGCACCTTGAACGGGCAGGTGGTGCAAGCATCGCCGGAGTTTGAATCCTGCAGGAAAGCGGCGATGCAAAAGCGTGTGCCGCTAAAGAAAGTGTATCAGGCAGCCTTGAAAGCGGTGAGATAGCCAACGCTCAATACCATTTTCGCAATCGAACTTCGACTCCAAGACCCGGATTGAGACGCTGCTTGAACGCGGCGGCATTGGTCGTCGCGCCACTTTGATCCCGGTAGTGATAAGGGTAAACCACTTTGGGACGCATCGCGCTCACGAGATTGGTGGCGTCGTTAACGGTCATGGTGAAGGGCTGATTGATGCAAACGAACGCCACATCAATGTTGGTCAGCGCCCGAATCTCCGGTTGGTTGCCCGTATCCCCGCTCATGTAAATGCGTTTGCCGCCGAAAGTGAGCACATAGCCGTTGCCGGCCCCCAACGCATGATTGGCATTATAGGCGGGAACGGCTTCAACATTCATTCCGAGCACATTGGTCGAAGCCCGGTTGGTCAGCACGATGGTCACGTTCTGGAACGCCCCGGACATGCTGTTGTAAACCGCCTGAGGCGCGATGAAGATTGAGTTCGTTTTCCAAATTCCGGCGAGCGTCGTCTGGTTGAAATGGTCGGAGTGAGTGTGACTGATAAGAACGAGGTCCGCCTTTGGAATCCCCGCGTACGACCCACCCACCGGATCGTTGTAAATCCAAAGATGATTCCATTGAAGCACAAAGCTGGCATGATCCATCGGATGAATGATCACGTCGCCGTTCGTCGTGGTCAGGTGGTCGCCACTGAAATTGTTCGTGCCGCTCAATTGCGTTGCGCGATAAAAGCGCAGCGGCAGGTACGGCGCGGCCGAATCGGTATGCTGCAGGGACGTGGTGATGTTGGTCACAAACGTGACCAAACCATTCCAATCCAGCGCATTGGAGGACGACTCCAGTCGATAGGCGCGTCCAGTCGGGGCGAGGAAGGTCAACGCCATCTCCTGGTTAGCCAGGCGCTGCACGTTGGTGAATTGAAGGGACTGAGCGTTGAGGAGATCACCGGTGGCAAACGCAAGCGAAACAAGCGTGATCAACAACTGAAAGCTTCGTGTTTTCATTTGAATCGGCTCAGGTTTTAGCGACGCCAGTCAGTGTAACCCAAGTCGGCACAAACACACCGGATAATTGATGGATGAATCAATGGCGGGGTTGTCCCCGGAGTTTGCGACTGGCATTTGTGCGCCACACCGCTACGCTGTAATGACGAAATGAAGAAGCAGTTTGACAGTATCGAGTCCGTCATCGCGGACATTCGCAAGGGGAAGATGGTGATCGTGGTGGATGACGCCGACCGCGAGAACGAAGGGGATCTCATCATGGCCGCGCAATACGCCACGCCGGCCGCGGTCAATTTCATGGCCAAGCACGGGCGCGGGTTGATTTGTGTGCCGACCACGAACGAGCGGCTCCAACAGCTTGGCATCGAGCGGATGGTTAAACAGAACCGGGAGGTGTTTCGGACGGATTTCCAGGTGAGTGTGGACTCGGCGCGGGGCATCGGCAGTGGTATCAGTGCCGCCGACCGGGCTAAAACCATCGCCGTCATGGCCTCGCCCACGGCCGTCCCCGAAGACCTGGTGCAGCCGGGCCACGTGTTTCCTCTCCGCGCCAAGTCCGGGGGCGTGTTACAGCGGGCGGGTCACACGGAGGCGGCAGTTGACTTGACGGTCCTCGCTGGCTGTCGACCGATCGGCGTGATTTGCGAAATCATGAATGATGACGGCACGATGGCGCGCTTGCCGGCGTTGATTCGGTTCGCGAAGAAGCATCGCCTGAAACTCTGCACGATTGCCGACCTCATTGAGTATCGTCGCACCCGGGAAAAGCTCGTCGAACGCATTGAGGCGGTGAAAATGCCGACGGACTACGGGGAATTTGACCTGTACCTCTACCGTTCGAAAACGGACGGTCAACATCACATTGCGCTGGTGCGTGGCGACGTGGCCGGTCGGAAAGGCGTGCTGGTGCGCGTCCACAGCGAATGCTTGACCGGCGACGTGTTCGGCTCCCGTCGGTGCGATTGCGGGCCGCAGTTGCATCAGGCGATGCGGCAAGTGGCGGAGGCGGGGCGCGGCGTCATTGTTTACATGCGCCAGGAGGGACGCGGCATTGGGCTCGCCCCGAAGATCAAGGCTTACAAATTGCAGGAGCAAGGCTACGACACCGTGGAAGCGAATCAAAAGTTAGGTTACGGGATGGACCTGCGCGAGTACGGCCTGGGGGCGCAAATCCTCGTGGATCTCGGACTGAAAACGATCCGCCTGCTAACGAACAATCCGAAGAAACTGGTCGGTCTGGTGGGTTACGGTCTGGAAATCGTCGAGCAGGTTCCCATCAAAGTGAAACCAAACGAACACAACGCGCGCTATCTGAAAACCAAGCGCCAGAAGATGGGGCACTTGCTGTGACTCCTCAGGGCACCCACCTGATTGATGGGTTGTTTGTTATGCTGCGGCCGGGTTTGGACTGAAAGTCCCAATACTCGGTGTTGCGGAATCGCTGAACATGTCCATCCATGAACAGAAAGTGCGCGCCCCCATTATGAAGGTTGGTGTGGACAAAGCTGCCTGGTCTCGTGGTAAGCACCGCAGGTTCATTCTTGGAGTCGAACAGGTAAACCAGGGTCGTGGGGTTCAGAATCGAGTTCATCTTTACCAGTCCATCGCTGCTTCCAGTGCCATCGATAAAACCGTTCAGGCAGTAGTGGAAAAGCGCCCGGTTGTCACTGCGACGGGAGTTACTTGGGCAAATCCAAATGGATTTCCCGACGTCCACATCCGCATTGGTGCGCCAGGGCATGTCATAATACCATTGCAGTTTGATCGTGAGCGGAAGTGAGACAAACCAGCAATTCGTGTGTTCGGCCCTGGTGGGATTCGCTGGTGGATTTGCCCACCCTTCGGGCGGCAACGAATCGTTGTGCTCATTGGCATAGAGGTGCAAAGCAATGCCCCATTGCTTGAGATTATTCAGACAGCTCGTTGACTTGGCCTTTTCCTTCGACTTACCCAATGCCGGCAGCAACATCGCCGCAAGAATGGCAATAATGGCAATGACCACCAGTAACTCGATCAAAGTGAAGGCACGCCAAGCTCTGAAGGCTTTCATAGGCGCGAATGGGTTCGTTGGTGGGGCTTTTAGCACGGCGGCTGCCGAATTGCACAGGAATAGTTATTCACAACACCCACGATTTAAACAAGCATCAGCAAGCAATTCGAACCGCCGCAGCATTTGACTTAGCAGGGCGAGAGCCCGCCACAGCGCTACCATGCGCGGGTGTCAGGCAAATGTGAGGATGAGGTGAGCAACCGGGAAGAATCACGCCCGTGGCTGCAAGTCACATTTGCTCCAACGTTTCAATACCCAGCACGCTCAGCCCTTCTTTCAAAACTCGCGCCGTCAGGTCGCAGAGCACCAGGCGGCTGGCGCGCTCGGCGGGTTCTGCTTTAAGCACGGGACAGTTTTCGTAGAGCGATGTGAACTTGCCCGCCAGTTCGTAGAGGTAGTTGCAAATGAAGTTGGGGCGATACTCATCCGCGGCCGCTTCCAGCACAAGCCCGAAGTTAAGAAGATGCTTGGCCAAAGCCAGTTCCTCAGGAGCAACCAGATTCAGCTCCACGTTCTGATTCCCACGTTCCAGGTTGCCCTCGCCCTTGCGATAAATCCCGTGAATGCGCACGTAAGCGTTGAGCAGATACGGTGCGGAGTTACCGCTCAATGCCAGCATCTTGTCCCAACTGAAAATGTAATCGGTCTGCCGGTTCGGCAAAAGATCGGCGTACTTAATGGCACTGATGCCGATGATGCGCCCAATCTCGCGTCGTTGCGCTTCCGGTAACTCCGGACTCTTATCGGTGACGATCTTGAACGCGCGTTCCTCGGCTTCATCCAACAAGTCGCTCAGTTTAACCGTATCACCGCTTCGGGTTTTGAAGGGCTTGCCGTCGTCGCCCATGATTTTGCCGAACCCTACATGAACCAGCTTCACCTTTTTCGCCGCGTCGGGTTGCCACCGTTTGAAGGTGGCAAAGAGTTTTTTGAAATGGCCGGACTGCCGATCGTCCACCACGTAAACGATCTCATCGGGCGACCAGGTCTTGAGTCGATAATCAATGGTCGCAAGATCCGTGGTCATGTAATTGAAACCACCATCGCTCTTGCGAATCAACGCAGGGTCATCCACCCATTCCCCATCGCGGTTGACGAGAAACGGGTCTTCCTTGGGCGGCAACGAACCGTCGCTGAACACGCCGACGGCGCCTTCGCTTTCTCGTGCAATGCCTCGCGTGAGAAGATCGGTGACCACGCAGGCGAGTTGTGGATTGTAAAAGCTCTCGCCAAGCGTCTGGTCAAATTTCACTCCGAGCCGGCCGTAGATGGTTTCAAACTGAAGTTGCGACAGCCGAATCATCTCGCGCCATATGGCGGTGTTCTGGGGATCGCCAGCTTGCAGTTTCACCAGCTCTTGCCGGGCTGCTTCGCGCCGGGCTTCATTGGCCTCACATTCCGCGCTTAGGATTTTGTAGATACGAACTAATTCAGCAACCGGATCGCGTTCCAAAGCGCTCTTGTCCAGAATCTCTTTCCACGCCAGAAGCAACATTCCAAACTGAGTGCCCCAGTCCCCAATATGGTTGTCCGTGACCACTCGGTGACCCAGTAATCGCAACAACCGTTGAATCGAATCACCGATCCCGGTCGATCGGATATGACCCACATGCATGGGCTTGGCGACGTTGGGCGAACTGAAGTCGACGACGACAGTGCGCGGCTGCGTGGCCTTCTCAAAAAAGAGGTGCTCGCCTCGTGCAGCAGACTGTAATGCTTCGGTTATGGCCGTGGGCTTGAGGCGAAAGTTCAGAAAGCCGGCACCCGCGATTTCCACCTTCTCGCACCACGGGGAGACAGCGAGGCGGGTGAGCACATCCGTCGCGAGTTGGCGCGGATTCAGCCGGCGTGCCTTTGCCAGCGACATCAATGCGTTGCTTTGATAATCGCCAAACTTTGGATCAGGACATGGTCGCACCAGCACGGCGGAAACATCAGCGTCGGGCAAAACGGCACGAACGGCTTGTTGCAGTTGAACTTGAATCTGTTTATGCGGCAGCACGGGTGAAGAGTTCGATGGTAATTCGTTAAATAGTTAAATAAGCCGGAGCGCTCCGCAACTCACGCGACAACTACAGTTCAACCAATCGCTGATTCAACGCAGCCGATCACTTCTTTCCCTGCTCCTTAATGACTTTCAACATGGCCTCCGCATCAGTCGCTTGTTCGAGAGCCTGGCGGAATTCGGCCTTGTGAAGAATCTTGGCGATGTTGGCCAGGGTATGAAGGTGCTTCTGAAACTGGCCCTGCGGAACGAGAAAAAGCATGACGAGGTTCACCGGCTGGTTGTCGAGCGCGTCGAAGTTGACTCCTTTGGTCGAACGCCCCAGCGAACCGACGACTTCGGGAATCAGATCAGTCGAGGCATGCGGAATGCCGATGCCGTAACCAATGCCCGTGCTCATGGAGTTTTCGCGCTTCTTGACCACAGCTGCGATGGCTTCGCGATGTTGAGGTTGAATCTTTCCAGTCGTGACCAGGTTCCCAATTAATTCGTCTATGGCCTGCCATCGGTCGGCGGCCTGCAAATCCGTCAGGATTTGATCTTTGGTCAAGATGTCTGCTAATTCCATATCGCCGTCTCGGCATTTCGCCTGATTACCCGATGCAATTCAAGAATGAATTATCGTCCGCCCGCATTCAAGATTGGCAACGTCGTCATTTGCGAGGCAAATCGCCGCGCCATCAAGTAAGGAACGGAATCAGATTGTTTCCCACGCTCACCGATTTACGCTGACTGCCATGCGAGCTACCGACATCCAACACATCGGGAACGAGCTGGCGATCCGCTGGGAAGACGGCAGCGAAAGTTTTATTCCCCTGGAACTCCTGCGGCGCTGTTGTCCCTGCGCCAGTTGCAAGGGAGAGATGGATATCCTGGGAAACGTTTACAAATCACCTGACAAGCCGCTCCCGGCCGCGGCGTTCGAGCTGAAACGGTTTGTTCCCGTCGGCGGCTATGCCATTCAGCCTTTCTGGCAGGATGGACACAATAGTGGCATCTATTCTTTCGACTACCTTAAACAGATCGCCGCGACCAACCAATGAACGGCCCAATAAAAAACCACCGACCCCTTGCAAGGTCGGTGGTTGTTGAAAGCGAAACGTAGTGTCTATTCGCTGTATTTTGGCTCGTCCTTCTTGCTCCAATCAACAGCGGGCTTGCCGTTATCCCACCAGTGCCACTCGCCTTCCTCCTTCGTGTCCGGCTTGTTCTTCAGGTAGTCGGTTTGCGTTGGGTGGAAGTCTTCATCCCCGACGATGGTGGGCGTGATGAAGATCATCAGGTTGTTTTGATCGCGTTGTTTGCTGTCTTGGCGGAAGGCCAGACCGATAAACGGCAGCTCTCCGAGGATCGGCACTTTTGTATATTTCTTGGTGGTAGAGTCGCTCACCAGACCCCCTAAGACCAACGTATTGGCGTTAGGAATGAGAACCTGAGTCTCAATCTTGCGGATGTCATACACGTCCGCTTCGTTGACCGTGGACGCAACGACTTTGCGAACCGTGGTGAACACACGTGAAACTTCAGGCGCAACGCGGAGATTGATAAAATTATTGGCTGAGATACGCGGCGTCACTTTGAGCAGTACGCCAAGGTTGGTGTAAGTCACTTCAGAACCACCCGGCGAGCCCTGGGTGCCAGCCGTATTCTTGAAGATTGGATGTGCCCGCGTCACCGAAAGGTCTGCGACCTCGTTATCCAACGTCACCGCGCGAGGCGTGGCGATAACTTTCGCGTCCGAACTGGTGTTCAGGAAGGACAGCACCGCGCTGACACCGTCAGAATTCAAGAAGGCCGTTGCGGGATTAAAGCCGCCGCCAAAGCTATAGAGGACTTTCGGGTCACTCAAAATTCCGCCAATTGTCCCTGGTGTGCCTGGCACTATCACAGGATTACCGTTAGGATCCAACGCGGTAGTGGGAGGCGTCGGAGCTACACCAGGTAGCGCATTGTTGCCCAAAGTAAACTGTTGATTGAGCAGCGTACCCGACCAATCGATACCTTTGATGGTACTGGGATTCATGGACGTTTCGATGAGCTTGGCCTCGATCAAGACCTGTCTGGTCGGCGTGTCGAGTTTCTCAATGAGCTTCTCGGCATTGTCGAGTTCCTTCTCCGTGGCGGAAATTACCAACTGGCTCGTGCGAGTATCTGCCACTACCTTGCTGCGTTTGTCATAGAAAGTAGTCTGGATGGCGGGGACCACGTTGGTGGGAGCTGCATACTTCAACTGAATGATCCGCGTCTCGAGCGGTTCCGCAGCCGCCGGGTCTTTAATGGTGACACGATAGATTTTTGTCTTCGGGTCATCCACGAGTGGCAGACCATAGGTATTGATCAGCGCGTTGAGGGCTTGAGAGGCCGTCAGGTTCTCCCAACGGATCGAAATGTTGGGCTGGGTTTTGATCACGCCGCGCTCATCCGGCTGGCCATAGCCCACCTTGGGATCCAGGATGTAATTGATGCCGGCCTGACGCGCGAGATTGTCAATCGCAGTGGTCAGCGGCACATCCTGGAATTGGATG
>DASUGI010000108.1:0-14581 GCA_036274115.1 Verrucomicrobiia bacterium | reverse complement strand
GTGCATGGGCCAATGCGCCGCCGTGTAAGCGACGTAGAGGAAGAATGGTTGCTCCGACGATCCCGCGGCGTGCTGTTGCAGGTAACGAACGGCATTGTCGCTGATGGCATCGGTGTAATAGAACGTGGCTGGCTTGTATTCCGGATCGTTCTCGGGCGTTATGAATTTATTCTGTCGGCAGAGCGTTGTTGGATCGTAGAAGCTGCCGCCACCGGTAATCGTGCCGTAGAACTTTTCAAACCCACGTTGCACCGGCCAATTGGAGATGTCGCCGTTCGGGCGCATGTCGTGCGTGACATGCCATTTGCCGCACATGTAGGTGCGATAGCCTCCGGCGCGAAGGACCTGGGCGATGGTGACGCACTGACGATTCAGTTTTCCTTGATACCCGGCCGCGCCACGGTCATCCATCATGTGGCCGACCCCGGCTTGATGCGGATAGAGACCGGTGAGCAGCGAGGCGCGCGTCGGGCAGCAGCGGGCAGTGTTGTAAAACTGGGTGAAACGAATCCCGTTCTGCGCAAGGGAATCCAGATTCGGCGTGGCAATCTCGCTGCCGTAACAACCAATGTCCGAGAACCCCATGTCATCCGACATGATGAGCAGGATGTTCGGGCGTTTGGATTCCGCCGCCGAGCAACAAAGGCACGAGACCAGCAGGAACAAAAAGCGCATTGCGGTTGTCATCGGTAGAGCGAGCTTACACGGCAAAGAAACTACGGCAAGCCGTCGCGTGTGGCACAAGCATGTGTGGGGCGGCAGAAAATAATGGAGACAGGTGCGACGCCTGTCCTACACTTTCGGCATGTTCAAACCTGCCGATTTGTTTGACCTGAGCCAGACCGAGCACGCTGCGCTGTTCGAGGGCGTGGAATACGCCTGGGACGTTTTGAAGAAGATCAAGCCCTACGTCGAGGCCAACGCCAAACCGTCTCTGAAGAACAAGGTTGAAGGCGTGGCATTTATTGGCGACCAGGTGTTCATCGGCGAAGGCACGGTGGTTGAAGACGGCGCGATGATCAAGGGCCCGGCTATCATCGGCAAGAACTGTCAGATTCGGCACAACGCCTACATCCGCGACCATGTCATCGTTGGCGACGGTTGTGTGGTGGGCAATTCGTGCGAATTGAAGAACGTGGTGTTGTTCAACAACTGTCAGGTGCCGCACTTCAATTATCTTGGGGACTCCATTCTCGGCTACAAGGCGCATGTTGGCGCGGGTGTGATTGCGTCGAACCTCAAGTCCTTGCCCGGGAACGTGACGGTGGAAAAGGATGGCATCCCCTTCGACACTGGTCTCCGCAAGTTCGGCGCTCTCATCGGCGACGGCGCAGAAATCGGCTGCAACAGCGTGTTGAATCCCGGCAGCATCATTGGCCGCGGTGCGGTGATTTATCCGGGCGTCAACTGGCGCGGGATTCTGCCCGCGAACAATATTGCGAAGAACAAGGCGGAAATTGAAGTGGTGGTGAAGCGAGCTAGGGGAGTTTGAATGTCTTGGGAGTGACTCAATGAAGAGGCGTGATGAATTCGACAAGTGGTATGAAGACTGTTTCGGAAAGCCACGCGTGTCACGATTGCATCAAGCTGCCGAGATTGGTGATTGCAAAACGCTGCGGCAACTTTTGGCGGACGGCGATTCACCAAACAAAGAATTTATGGGCCGGACTCCTTTGGTGGCAGCCGCAGAACGCGGCCAGTTGCTTGCTGTCAAAGAATTGCTTAAGGCAGGTGCGAATCCCAACAAGGCTTTAGTCAGGGCTGTTTTTCTCAGGAATAGGGAAATCATTAACGAACTGATCAGGGGCGGAGCCGATGTGAATAGAGTGGAGGGAGGCGACGCTTCGCTTTTGGCCTACGTCTCATTATACGGCTACGCTGACATGGTTGGCCTTTTGATTGAGGCGGGCGCAAACGTCAACCAAACAGGAAACACTTCGAGTGTGGTGGAAGGTACCGTCGCGGAGATGACGCCGCTCATGCTGGCAAGCATGGAAGGGCAATTCTCGGTTGTGAAACTGTTGCTGGCAAAAGGAGCCGACGTTAACTGCCGGGATAAGAAGGGACATACTGCGTTGGATTGGGCACGCAAGAAACGAACTAAGAAGCACGCACGCGTTGCTGAATTGCTTGAACGCAAAGGAGGCACTACACAACAGCCAGTGGAACAACAGGAGCAACCAGAGCCGGACTTTGAAAAAGCCGCCAAAGAACCTAGTTTTTTAGCAGCAGTAAGATTGGTTAAGAAGCTCACCAGGAAACGCGCGCGGAAGCTTACAAATTCGGACGGGATAATTACGGGCGCAGTCGCATTCTCGCTTCCTGCACAAGACGCCAAGCAGTTGGTAGCGCAATTGCAGCCGGAACTACTGAAGCAGGGGTGTTATTTGCTTCACACCTACAACACGCTCGAAGACGAAGCGGGCGATGGGGTCGCAATTTTTCCGACCACGAACATTTTCGACATCTTGACGGCGCTTCAAACGGAAGGCCCAAATTCAGATGTTTACAACCGCGATTTGATTAACTGGTTAAGAAATCTGGCGGAACCACTGCAAATTACCGGAGCGGGCTCTGACTTCCTGGCAGGCAAATTCACGGCGGCCATCAATGATCCAGACGTGATGGCCAGGAAAATACTGGAATTGTGCCCTGAGGGAGACATAGGCGACAACGCCGCCGGAGATCTAGCAGAACGATTGAAAGCCAATCGCGAATTGTTTTTGTGGTGGGATTGAAGAAATTTCGTATAGGTAGAAAACACATCGCAAAGAACCGAGCGCAGATTGAGGTAGTCGTGCGGCGACCGCGGGGTTCATAATGTCGCAAGAAACCGCTCGGCACGCGCGTCAAGGAACCAATATATGAAGACCATATCTGTCAACGTATCAGAGCCCGTTTACGAGGACTTCATGCAGCATGCTCAGCGCACGGACCGCACGGCGGAAGAGTTGATTCGCGAGGCCATGGAACTCTTCCGAAACCAGCGCATTCGCCCGCGCACGAGCCTGGTAACGCTCAAGCCGCTGAATCTCGGTAAAACCCTGCGCCCACTTACCAGCCGGGATGATCTGTTGCGAGGGATGTTGAAATGATTCATGGTTTCGACACGTCATTCCTGGTGGCAGTGGAGGTCAGTTCGCACGAAGATCATGCCGCTTGCCGAAGTCGGCTGCAGGAACACAAGCTCGGACGCAAGCGTCTGCTCGATACGATGCTGGCCTCAACCATGCAAGGAAGCGGGATCACGTCTGTCCTGACGTTAAACCGTGACGACTTCCGGGTTTTCGGGGGCTTCACGTTTCCGAAATGATCTCTGTTGTTGAAGCACAGCCCGCCGGCGCGGATTTGGTCGCGCAGGTGGAGGAGATTTTCTCGCCCACTGGAATTCTTTCCAAGGCGAGCAACTTCGAGTATCGCCCGCAGCAGCAGGAGATGGCGGTGGCGGTGGCGCGGGCGTTGCAAAATCAAGAGCATCTCGCGGTCGAGGCAGGAACGGGCGTAGGAAAATCACTGGCTTACCTGGTGCCGTCCATTTTGTTTGCGGTGGCGCGAAGCAAGAAGGCCGTCATTTCGACGCATACCATCAATCTCCAGGAGCAGCTTACCGAAAAAGATTTGCCGATGTTGGCGAGCGTGCTCGGAGCAATGCCAGAGCCGGTGCGATTCAACTTCACGATGCTCAAAGGCCGCGCGAATTATCTATGCACGCGCCGACTGCAAAAGGCCGTTCAGCAGAGCGGCAACCTTTTCACGTCGTCCGAAGCCGAGGAATTGCAGCGCATCTACGAGTGGTCGAAGGAAACCAAGGACGGCAGTCTTTCGGATTTCGATATTGAACCCGATCCGAAGGTGTGGGGACAGGTTTGTTCCGAGCGCGGGCTGTGTTCGCCCAAGGTTTGCGGCTATCAATCGGACTTTGGGAAGGATCACGGGATTTGTTTCTTCCAGCGGGCACGCAATCGGATTTTGTCGTCGGACGTGCTGGTGGTGAATCACACGCTGTTCTTTACGCTTCTCGGTGGCGTGAACGAGGAGCAGGAGGGCGGCATTCTGTTTAAGAACGACTTCGTGATCTTCGACGAGGCGCACACGATGGAGCAGGTGGCGTCGCGACATATCGGGTTGAGCGTGTCGAGCGGGCAGGTGCGTTATGCGCTGAATCGGCTGTGGAATCCGCGGACGGAGAAGGGACTGCTCGCGACGTTGCGCAAGGGGAGTGCGGTGAAACTGGTGGCGGATATTCTGAAAGAGTCGGACACGTTTTTCGACAACGTCGAGGTGGCGTGCGACGAGATCCAGGCCGAGGTGAAGAAGAATGTGTTTGCAGGCGGAGATCGGAAGCGTTCGTGGACTGAGTTGCGGATTCGCCGGGCGGAACTGGTGAAAGACAATCTGACGTTGCCTATTCAACGATTGCGCGAAGCGGTGAGCGACTTGATCAAAACGAGCGATGACAAGGACATTGGCCAGGAGCTGATTGAATGCAACCGGCGGCTGGGCGAGTTGAAGCTGGAGGTCGCGGAGTTTTTGGGCCAACACGCGGAGGATCATGTGTATTGGGTCGAGCGCGCGGGCAAAGCGCAGAAGAGCTTGGCACTGAATGCGGCACCCATCGACGTTGCGGAATATTTGCGTCGGCGCTTGTTCGCCAGCGAGACGAGCGTGATTATGACAAGCGCGACGTTGGGAATGCGGAGCGCGGAACGCGGAGCGCGGAACGACGAGAAAGCAGCGACCGCGCGAGCACAATCAGCGATTCGCAGTTCAAGTTCCGCATTGGAATACTTCTCCCGACGCGTGGGTTGTGAGGCTGCTACGCAACTGCAGGTCGGCACGCCGTTCGATTACGAGCGGCAGATGAAGTTGTTCGTGGTGAACAAAATGCCGGATCCGCGGGACCAGGGTTACTCGCAAGCGCTCGAGAAGTGGATCGAGCATTTCATCCGGCAAACGCACGGTAAGGCGTTTGTGCTGTTCACCAATTACAGGCTGATGCAGGAACTGGGCGAGCGAATGCTGCCGTTTTTTGATGAATTGGGCATCGCGCTGTTCGTGCAAGGGACGGGCACGCCGCGCTCGACGATGTTGGAAAAGTTCAAGGACGATGTGGACTCGGTCCTCTTCGGCACGGACAGTTTTTGGCAAGGCGTGGATGTGCCAGGCGAAGCGTTGAGTAACGTCATCATCACGCGATTGCCCTTCGCTGTGCCAGATCATCCGCTGATTGAAGCGCGCATTGAGGCGATTGAGGCGCGGGGAGGGAATTCTTTCGGTGAGTTTTCGTTGCCTGAGGCGATCCTGAAATTCCGTCAGGGCGTGGGCCGGTTGATTCGCACCAAGACTGACACTGGCATCGTGGTGGTGCTGGATAACCGGATTTTGGCCAAGAAATATGGACAGGCCTTCATCGATGCGTTGCCCACGTGCCCGGTGGAAGTGGTTTAGCCGCAGGCGTTGTGCGAGCAAAAAGGCCTGATTGCAGGCCAAAAACAGCTTGCTTCCGTTCGGGATTCGCCTATCCTCCACACTGCCTGAACGCCGCGTGTGCGGCTGTTCGTTGAGGCTGAGAAAAGAAAGTTAACAAAGCAACCTAACCTCGACTCGGAGCAATCCGGGTTGGTCCCAGAAAAGGGGACAAACCTCCGTTGCCGTGCAACGTCGGTCAGTTAGGCAATGGAGCTTCGCCGGGGACGTTCGTCCCGACCTAGCCCCACCGTTCAGTTCATAGAAGAGTTATGCTCACGATGGAAGAAGCCCTGAAGCAAAGCGCTGCCCCGATTCGCTTTGCGGCAGGTGAAATTGTCAAAGGTCACGTCATCGAAGTCCGCAACAAAGAAGTGCTCGTGGACATCGGTTACAAGAGTGAAGGCGTCATCTCCGGTTCGGAGTTCGACGACATCAAGACGGTCAAGGTCGGCGACGAAGTGGACGTCCTGATCGAAAAGCTCGAAGACAAGGAAGGCATGGTTGTGCTTTCCAAGGAGAAGGCCGAGTTCAAACAGAACTGGGACAAGATTCTCACCATTTGCAACGAAGGCGGTCGCATCGCCGGGAAAGTCAAGGCGGTGGTCAAAGGTGGTTTGGTGGTCAACATCGGTGTCGAGGCGTTTCTGCCCGCGTCGCAGATTGACGTTATCACGCCCAAGAACCTCGCGCAGTTCGTTGGCAACACTTACGATTTCAAGGTTGTTAAAATCAATCAGGAGCGGCAGAACATTGTTCTCTCCCGCCGCGAACTCATCGAAGCCGAGCGCACGGAGCGCCGCCAGAAGTTGCTGGCTGAAATGGTGCCTGGTGACATTCGCAAGGGCACGGTCAAGAACATCACCGACTTCGGTGCGTTCATTGATCTCAACGGTATCGACGGCTTGCTGCACATCACCGACATGAGCTGGGGTCGCGTGGGTCATCCTTCCGAAGTCCTCAAGGTCGGCCAGGACATCGATGTCGTCGTGCTCGACGTGAACAAGGAAAAAGAGCGCGTCAGCCTGGGTCTCAAGCAGAAGATGGCCAATCCATGGGCCAATATCGAAGCGAAGTATCCCGTGGGAACAAAGGTCAAAGGCAAGATTGTCAACCTCGTGCCGTACGGCGCGTTCGTGGAACTCGAGCCGGGCGTCGAAGGTCTGGTGCACGTCACCGAACTTTCCTGGACCAAGCGCGTGGCGAAGCCCAGCGACATCCTCAAGCAGGATCAGGAAATCGAAGCCGTCGTGCTGGGCATCAATCGCGACGAACAGAAGATTTCACTCGGCATCCGCCAGTTGGAATCCAATCCGTGGGACAACGCCGAGCAGAAGTATCCGCCGGGCACGAAGGTCAAAGGCAAGATTCGCAATCTCACCAGCTACGGTGCGTTCATCGAGTTGGAAGAAGGTTTGGACGGCATGATCCACGTGTCCGACATTTCGTGGACGCGCAAGATCAATCACCCGAGCGAAGTCTTCAAGAAGGGCGACGAAGTTGAAGCCCAGGTGCTCGAAGTGGACAAGGCGAACCAACGCATCGCCGTTGGCGTCAAGCAACTCTCGACCGATCCGTGGGATCAGATCGATCAGCTCTACAAGGTGGGTGATCTGGTGAGTGGTCAAGTGACCAAGCTCGCGAGCTTCGGGGCATTTGTCGGCTTGAAGCATGACATCGATGGTCTCGTTCACATCTCGCAAATCAGCGAAGAGCGCGTGGACAAGATCAAGAACGTGCTGAAGGCTGGTCAGGAAGTCACTGCTCGCGTGATCAAGATCGACAAAGGTGACCGTCGCATCGGCCTTTCGATTAAGGCAGCGAACTACTCCGCCGAGCAGCTAAAGGCCGAGCAGGCCGTGCTGGATGCGTTGAAGCCGGGCGAGGATCTCGTTGCGCTGCAACATGCCTTCGACGCCGCTGACGAAGCGCGGGCAGAAGACAGCAAGTAAGGGTTCGCGTACCGAGAATCAAATCAGCAGAGGGCGGGCGGGAAACTGCCCGCCCGAATCTTTGTATGTGTTGCGAAAAGACGGTAAGATTAAAAGCATTTGACGACGCGGCGAAGTGCTGATACAAGCCTCTCCAGTCTAGGTCGTTCCAGTTCGTTCCTCGTTCCAGTTCGTTCCTCGTTCCAGTTCGTTCCGGGAGTTAAGTCGATGCGAGATTTGCGCAAAGAAATCGGTAGAAAACCATGAAAACATGAGTTCTCAACACGCCAACTCCAAGCATCGGAAGCTGTTTTATACATATCTGGCCATTTGTGCGATTTTTGAATCGTGTCTGGCTTTTGGTCAGCGAGCCCCTGCGGACAGGTCAATCTGGATTTCAGGAAGCTATTCATACATTTTCAGCAACGGCGAGCCACCGAAAACGACTGATTATCAGTTTACTGCGGTTACTGCAGCCAACGAATGGAGCATTTCAATAACGAATATCAGCCAGCCGAGAGAATGGGGAATTATGCGGTCAGACGGTACGAACATATACACGTTAAGCACGGATACGTTGAATAACTTTAAGGTCTTCGGACATGCCTTTTTTGGGCCGTTTTACGTACCCGTCAACGCTATAGACTCCGTCAGGGGGTTTTTTCCGTGGATGGTTTTTCATTTGAAGCCACAGATGATTCTCGATGCAGAGCGGCAAGGTGCGGCCGATATGCCGGCCCCTTGGGGCAAGCGTCATTCTCTGATTGATTTTGGATTCAGATGGGAGACTAGTTATTTCGAAGAAGGGAGAATAGTCCAGCGCATCGACGTTGTTCGGGATTCATCCCTCGATTTGAAAACTGTCGAGGAAGAATTGCGCCGCGCGGGGGTCAACTACCCATTTGAATACTCGGCAACGGAGCGCAGGCTCGAAGCTCTACAAATTAGGAAAACGATTCCCAATGGATTTGTGCGAGCCATATACGAGTGTGGTGCTCTTTACAAAACCAACGAATGGATCGTGCCTTCTAGTGCTCGCTTTGCGATGTATTGGCCAAATTACCAAGACCGCCAAGGTCCGAGTAGGCTCGTGTATGAAATGCGATTGACCGTTGACAAGGTCAATATCATACAAAATGAAAACCTTCCCGAACTGATTTCCCCATCGAGTGCACGGGTTTGGGATTACCGCTATGAAGTGGCAACCGCCCGCACCAAGTTTAACTGTGCTGAATACACCTTGAACCCTGGTGATCCATTTCCGGCAAGCAACGATCCCAAGCTCTTGGCGCAGGCGAATGAATGGCTGAAACGAGGCCCAGCTTACGATCATCTGAAATCGAGGCGAATCAAGATCTTGGCTGGAATGTTCGCAGTAACGATCCTCGGGATTGGGCTGCTGGCGTTCTGGTTGAGCCGAAAGAGAACAACACACAAACAAACCAAATGAAACGATACACAATTACAGTAATAGCCCTCTGCGTCGTGACCTTTGCCGTCTCTGCGCTTGCATCTAAGCACGAATTTGATTCGTGCACGAACAAGAGTAGTTGTAGCGGCGATTGTGTTTACGCCGATACCGTGGGTGCTCCATGGTCTAACGGAGTATGTGTCTCAACGGCGAATTATGGCTGTACCTGCACCTGAGCAGCTCGCATCGCGATTGATAAATCACTAGCGACTGGCTGTTGCGCAGCAGCCAGTCGCTGGTTTTGATATCTTTGGGTGACTAGCCAATGAAGCAAAAGACCGTCTCTATCTACATCAGGTCGGCCGGCATTCTTCTATTTATCACCGCTGCTGCCAAGATGGTGAGCAGCTTTGGGACAGCACCCATAGGGGAGCACTTGGATCCGGTCTTCTCGATCAGGTTTCGGGATATGTTTCGGATTCTCGGAATGATTGAGGTTATCATAGCAGCGATTTGCTTTTGGTCTAAAAATCAGAGATTGCAGCTGGGAATCGTTGCTCTGTTGCTCTGTTGTCAGGCAATTTCGTACTCTACAGAGTGGGTCTCTATTCACTTGGCTATAATAATTTATGTCCCTGCTTGGGCACATTGACGGAAGTACTGCCCATTCCTCCGCAAATCACGGACACCGTAATGATGCTCATATTGATCTATCTGTTGCTGGGCAGTTGCTGGGCGTTGTCTTGTCTCAGGCGGAGAGGTGAGGAGGGAGGACTTGAACAGTCGTCTATTTCTGCTAATGACATGTAGCCGCGGTATAGCAATCGGCGTGTTTTTTGTAGTGTTCTTCGTATGTCTTTTTGAATTTCAACTGCGCCTCCAAAGCACCCTGTTTCAAACGTTTGAGGATCAAAGAGTGTCAGTTCAACGGGAGTTTGCCCTGTGCATTTTGATTTGTTTTTGCGCCTTTGCCTTCTTTTCTTTCGGGCTTAACGATCTGCCGCTAATCCTGCTTTTGTTCATCGCCGCCGCCGTGTATTTCGCCGCGCCAGTGTCCTCGCGGATTACAGATGCCATTCCTCTGTTCGCGGGAGCGACGCTCGGTAAGGCAGCCACGACGATTCTTGTCACGCGAGAACACGAGCGGAAAAGTGAGGTTAGAATCTTTCTAATGGGACTTGTGTTTATGTTGGCATTTGCTTCGTGGTGGCACGTGCGGGTTCCGGGGAATTTCTATACGGGACCTCGTTGGATGGGACTTTGGAATCATCCTAATGATTACGGGATGTTGATGGGGGTGGGACTTTTGATCGCGGTGGGGCTGGTTGCGGGAAGGAGACTGAATGAGGGCAGAGGACACAGGTGGAGTAGTATCGCATTACTTATTGCAGCTGGGATAATGGCCGTGGGCTTGGTGTCAAGCTACAGTCGCGGAGCTTGGTTGGGGACGGTTATCGGATTGTTGTATCTGGCCAAGGGCTACCGAGTAAAGACTCGGAGATACCTTTTTCCCGTTCTTTTCGTGGTGACGACGGTGATTTGGCTTTGTTGGAACACGGTAGATTCTGCTTCATGGCGCATCAAACGGTTGGATTTCAGCCGCGGTTCCGTAACGCACCGGCTGGCGGCATGGCGGGCCGGTTTTCAGATTATGCGGGATCATCCACTTGGCGTTGGCTGGGACAACGCAGTTGAGACTTATCGGAAGGCCTATTCGCCACCATCGCCAAATGCTGAACTTGCGATTACCACGAACGATTACTTGATGCTCGGGACGCAACTGGGTTGGCTGGCCTTGATTTGTTTCGCGGGACACGTGGCCCTCGGTTTCGGGAACAGAGCAAACCAATTCCTAACACTACGCTTTTCGAGAAGGAGCGGGGGGAAAGAGGAAAGCGCGGCGAACTATGGAGAAAATGTCGTTCCTTCGCGATTCGCATTGGACACAACGAAGGTTGCGTGTCGAGCGGGAGCGATTGTGCTGCTGGTTGGGTTTTGGTTTGACGGGGGGTTGTTCAGATTCGCGACGGGTCCGATCTTCTGGATTTTGCTGGCACTCGGAAATCTGCATCATCCGTGGAAACCAACAGACGCAAGTAACGGTCGCACATGAAGATTTGGAATCAGCGCACGCGAAAGTGGCGAAACAGAATCCTGATCGGTGGCGTCATGTTTCTGTTTATTCCCGTGCTACAAGTCATTGGTATCCGTTGGATCAATCCCCCCAAAACCGCACCGATGTGTTTTCGGTGGGTCGGCGGGAAATTCGGATCCGGGGCTTACAAACCAAACGAGCATTATTGGATCAGCTTGAAATCCGTGCCGGATGGTTTTGTTCTCGCCGTCTGGCAAACGGAAGACCGACACTTTTTTGAGCATTGGGGCTTTGATTGGGAAGAGATTCAGAAAGCGCGAGAAGAAGCCCGCACCACCGGGAAGCCGCCACGCGGGGCTTCGACCATCACGCAACAATGCGCGCGGTCATTGTTTCTCTGGCAAGGTCGATCATGGATTCGCAAGGGTTTCGAGACATATTACACGCTGCTGATGGAATTACTGCTGTCAAAGCAGCGGATTTTGGAGCTATATGTCAACGCGATTGAGCTAGGTGACGGTGTTTACGGAGTCGAGGCTGGCGCGCAGCATTATTTTCACATTGCCGCCAGCCAATTGACTCGTGAACAAGCAGCCTTGCTGGTTGCCGTAATGCCTAATCCGAAAGTTTGGGACCCGAACAATCCAAATGAGCGGGTATTAAGCCGGCAAGCGGTAATTCTTGAGCGTTCGCACAATGTAAAATTACCCATAAAGATTAACGAATGAACCGGTTTCTGATAATTCGAGTCCCAATGATTGCTTTCCCGCCGGTGCGGCGAAGAGCAAGGACACGTCGCAACAGCGGCTTCACTCTGATCGAACTTCTCGTGGTGATCGCCATTATTGGAATTCTGGCAGCGTTGATTTTTCCGGCGTTCAGTCGTGCCAAAGGCAAGGCGCTCAACGTGGCCTGCGTAAATCACTTCCGGCAATTGACCACCGCTTGGAAAATGTATGCGGATGAAAACAATGGTAAGCTTGTCTCAGTGTTTTATTTCGCGGGCAAGCCAAGCATCAATACGAACGCGTGGGTGCTCGGCAGCATGGACGACGACGTTTCCCAATATCCGCCGGTCATGCCTGGCATCTTGGATTCCACGAACGTCAACAGTGTCAAGCTCGGGGCATTGTACCGCTTCGCAGGGGACGTGGGAATTTATCATTGTCCTGCGGACAAAAGCCGCATCGCCGGAATTCCACGCGTGCGCAGCTATTCATTGAACGGCTGGATGGGCGGCACATGGGTGCGTAATCAGAGCAATTACGTGGTTTTCAAACGCGAAAGCGACATCGTGGATCCTGCGCCATCGCGCGCTTGGGTTTTCATCGATGAGCACGAGCGCACAATAAATGACGGTTGGTTTGCCGTAGACATGGTCGGTAATTGGGGACTGCTGGACGCACCAGCGACCCGGCACGGAGACAGTTACGCGCTTTCGTTCGCCGATGGCCATGTGGAGATTTGGAAACTGACGGATGGCCGTTCCCGCAATTGGACAAAGCTGCCAATTTCCAACAGCCCGCTCAATCCCGATTGGCGACGACTACGAGATGCCTCATCAAGTTTGAAATCGAATTGAGCCATGGTGCGATTGTACGGCGACGCGGGATGTTCGATGCATTGAAGCCCGGTGAAGACCTGGTCTTGGTGGCGTTGCAACGCGCCTTCGATGCCGCTGACGAAGCGCGAGCCGAAGACACCAGTAATCCGAGAGCAAAATCGGAAGAGGGAAAAGAATCGCAGGCGGGCTGGTAACAGCCCGCCTTTCTTATTTGTGCGCCCGGCAGGGCGCACTGACTGGTTGGTTAAAGTCCAATGCAGGCCCGGCAAGGGGAACTGCTAGCCGAACAGCAAGGGTGTCCATCGCGAGGTGGAATCTGAAGGAAGCTGTAAGCAAAGCGCTGGTCTGACGAACAGCAACCCGATACGAGGCGAAACGCGACGGATAAGAGGGCAAAAAGACTTGAAGTCCAGTTCTTGCACGGAAGTCGCGGGCGTAGATCGGGCGGACCTAAGCGTGGAAGTCAGTGCGCATTACCCGGGGAGATCTCCGGCGGTGCGATAAAGCTAGCCTGACCGCAAGGTTGGGACGAAGCCGTTGGAGAAGTCAGCAGAAGCCATAGTAGGCGGCCTTGTGCGCCGAAGGGCTGAACAGAAAGACAGGAACGGAAACCTTGGTTCTCGATGGGAGAAGCAGCGCCAGAAAAGACGATTGAGACATCCGAAGTTGATCTGCGCGGTGGCAGCCGGAAGCTGCGGCCAGCGCAGGCCAGCGGCGCAAACTCTCCGGGAGCCGAGGAACAAACCGAACCCAGGAAGCCAGACCTCATCGAGACGATGCTCGAACGAGGCAACCTGATCCGAGCTCTGCAGGGGGTGGAGCGCAACGCCGGTGCCGCCGGAAGCGACGGCATGGAAACGAGCCAACTCCGCCGGTATCTGCTGGAGCACTGGGACAGGATCAAAGAGCAAATCCTCAACGGCAGCTATGAACCCCGGCCCGTGCGGCGGGTGGACATACCCAAAGCCGGAGGAGGCACACGCAGGCTGGGGATACCGACGGTATTGGATCGGTTCCTCCAGCAAGCGATCCAGCAGACACTGAGCCCGATTTGGGAATCGGTGTTTTCGGCGCACAGCTACGGGTTTCGGCCCGGGCGCAGTGCGCAGCAGGCGATCAAAGCGGCCCAAAGCCAGGTTCGCTCCGGCAGACGCTGGGTAGTGGACCTGGATTTGGAGAAGTTCTTTGATCGAGTCAACCACGATGCGCTGATGGCGCGGATAGCGAGGCGGGTCAAAGACGAGCGAATGCTACGGTTGATTCGGCGCTATCTGGAAAGCGGGATCATGCTGGGAGGAGTGGTGGAGCAACGAGTGGAAGGCACGCCCCAAGGCGGGCCGCTCTCACCGCTGTTATCCAACATCCTGCTGGACGATCTGGATCAGGAGCTGGAAAAGCGAGGACACCGGTTCTGCCGGTATGCCGACGATTGCAATATCTACGTAGGCAGCCGTCGGGCTGGGGAACGGGTAATGCAATCGCTGATACGGTACCTGTGGGAGAAACTCAAACTGACGGTGAACCGGATCAAGAGCGCGGTGGAACGCCCATGGAAAAGAAAGTTCCTGGGCTTTTCGCTGACCGCGGAGAAGGAAAGCCGGGTGAGAGTAGCGCCCCAAAGCGTGGAACGGTTCAGAGACAAACTGCGGGAGAAGTTCCGGGAAGGAAGAGGCCGCAACCTGCGGACATTCCTTGAAGGACTGAAACCGCTGTTGCGCGGCTGGGCAGGCTACTTCAGCGTGGCCCAGACACGCGGGGTGTTTGAAGAACTGGACCAGTGGATACGCCGGAAACTGCGCTGCATGGAATGGAGAAAGTGGAAGCGTGGCCGGACGCGCTGCAAACGACTGACCACCCTGGGACTGGACGGGAAGGTAGCCCGGGCCAGTGCCTTCAATGGCCATGGACCGTGGTGGAACTCGGATGCATCGCACCTGAACGCAGCCCTTCCCACTGCCTATTTTCGGCGGATGGGACTGCTCCTGCTCATTGAGGAAGTGGACTGGCAGACTGCGCTGAAGGCAGCGAGGTCTTGATGAACCGCCGTGATACGGAACCGTACGTCCGGTGGTGTGGGAGGACGGTGAGGTTCTAACCCTCACCTCCTACCCGAT
>DASUGI010000107.1:0-79093 GCA_036274115.1 Verrucomicrobiia bacterium | reverse complement strand
AGAATCAGGTCTCCTCGATGGATCCGGCCGGAACTCACGGCCTCATCCAGGGCGATGGCAACAGAGGCCGCCGAAGTGTTGCCATAGCGATCCAGATTGACGAAAAGTTGATCCGGTCGAGCCCCCACCCGCTCACCCACGGCGTCAATGATGCGCCGGTTGGCCTGATGAGGAATGATGCACTTGATCTTGGTGATGTCCACGTCGCAGCGGCGCAACGCTTCGCCAGCGGCGTTCACCATTGCCTGTACCGCGTGCTTGAAGGTCTCCTTGCCCTCCATGCGCAGATAGTGCAATCGTGCCGCAACGGACTGCGCGGTGGCCGGACAACGACTGCCGCCACCCGGCATATGGAGCAGCTCCGCTTTGCCACCATCCGCGCCCATCACCGCGGTAAGCAAGCCGTGCGAGTTGGCGCGATTTTGCAGGACAACGGCTCCCGCGCCGTCACCAAAGAGCACGCAGGTATTGCGGTCCTGCCAGTCCACGATGGAAGAAAGCTTTTCGGCACCGATGACGAGGACGGTGTCATAGGTGCGCGACATGATGAATTGCTGGCCGATCTCCAAACCGTAAATGAAACCGGAGCAAGCGGCTTCAAGGTCGAACGCGGCGGCGCGATGCGCGCCAATCTTTTGTTGCACCAGACAAGCGGTGGAGGGAAACACCATGTCCGGCGTGATGGTGGCGACGATGATGAGGTCAATTTGGTCGGCAGTGACCCCGGCGCTTTTCATGGCACGCTGAGCAGCCTTGGCGCCAAGGTCCGAAGTAAATTCGTCCTTGGCCGCAATGCGGCGTTCCTTGATGCCCGTACGACTCGTGATCCATTCGTCAGTCGTGGCAACAATTTTCTCCAGCTCGAAATTGGTGAGGGCCTTCGCAGGAACGTAAGCGCCGACGCCAGCGACGGAGACAGTCCGCCCCTGGAAATTGAAACGGGCACGTGGGTTTTTGAACCTGGGCTTCGTGATTGGACTCATGCGGGAACGGTAGCGGGCAGGGCAGACAGGGTTTCATTGGCGGCCGCGATCCGCTGAGCCACCACGTTGGTCAGGCCATGCTGGATTTCCTCGGCTGCCACGCGGATGGCGCTCATGATGGCGCGTTCGCGGGAGGACCCGTGGGCCTTGATGACAATGCCATTCACACCCAATACCGCCGCACCACCGTAAACTTCAGGATCCAGACGGCGTTTGAGCGCTTTAAAAGCACCTTTGGCCAGCCCGCCGCCCAAGGCGCGGACCGGGTTGGCCTGCAATTCATTCTTCAATAATCGACCGATGGTTTTGCTCAGGCTTTCGCAGCTCTTCAACACGATGTTACCGACGAAGCCATCGCAGACGACGACGTCTACTCCGTCGTTGAAGAGGTCAAAACCCTCGCAATAGCCCATGAAATTCAAGTCCAGCCGGGCACACAAGCGCGCTGCTTCCCGGGTCAGTTCAGTTCCTTTGCCTTCCTCCGTGCCATTACAGAGCACACCCACGCGCGGTTTCTCTGTCCCGAGAATTTCCCGGGCGTAAACGCTTCCCATCACGGCGAATTGAGCCAGATGCGTAGGCTCGGCGACCACGTTGGCGCCGCAATCGAGCATGATGAAATCCTGAGAGAGAGAGGGGAAACGGCACGCAATAGCGGGACGTTCAACTCCATCGAGCCGTCCTAGTTTCATTGAGCCGGCAACCAGTGCGCCGGTGTTGCCCGCAGAAATGATGGCATCAGCTTTAGCGTCGCGGACCAGTTCGATGGCGCGGACCATCGAGGAATCCTTCTTCTTGCGGATACCTTCGACGGGCTTGTCCTCCATGGTCAATACTTCGGACGCATGGACGATTTGCGCGCGCTTATCGTGGAGACCGATTTCGCGGAGGACGGGGCGGATCTGGTCTTCCTGTCCGACGAGGAGGACGGAGGAAATGCGAGCGTCGGCCTGGAGTGCGAGTTTGACGCCGCTGATGACGACCCCACAGCCGTGGTCGCCACCCATGACATCCACTGCAATTCGCATACTTGAGGAGCGCAACGAGCCTGGATGCGCCCGGGCGCACCGTCGTTACGCGCCGGCGGTAACGGTCAAGACCTGGCGGCCTTTGTAATAGCCGCACGCAGGACAAACCCGATGAGGCACATAGGGTGCATCGCACTGCGGACACTTGCCCAGTTGCGGCAGCTTGAGCACGCTGTTGTAGGCGCGACGCATGCGCTGACGACTGGTTGACGGTTTACGCTTTGGAACACCCATATATCACTCGTTTCTAAAACTTCAGTTTGTCCAATTCAGACCAGGCTGACGCTTCGGGCGCGCCCGGGTCGGTCTTTTTCGATTTTCCAGCTTTCGGTTTCTTCAGGCCGCCGCAGTCCGGTTTGCACAACGGATGTTGCGGCAACTCTAGGAGAATATCTTCCCGCAAAAATGGCGTCAAGTCCACGGAATCGCTGATAATTGGAGCTTTTTCCTCCCCAACCAGCGGGATGTGACAAGCCCAGTCCGGGAGTTCGAGCTTGAACTCAAAGGCTTTCAGGCAACGCACACACTGACACGCCAGCGGCAGGACGAGCTTTCCGCGCGCCAGCAGGGCATCCGCCATTTTCTGGACTTCAAGTTGATAGCGGAGCGGTTTAGCGAGTTGGACCATCTCATCGCCGGTATCAATGTCGAGTTCTTCAACCGCTAACTCACCTTTGAGTTTGCAGTCGTTCTTCTCGAGATGACGCAGATTGACAAGCAGTGGCATCAGATTCCTCGGTTCTTACGAATGCAGTCGTCCGGCAAGGGCTGACTGGACATGTGGGGAAACAAACGGGCTGACGTCGCCACCCAGGCGGGCGATTTCCTTCACGATCCGCGAACTCAGAAAGGTGTAGGTTTCCTTGGGCATCATAAAAATGGTTTCAAATTCCTCGTTGAGCTTACGATTCATCAAAGCCATCTGAAATTCAAACTCGAAGTCCGAGATCGCGCGAAGTCCGCGCAACACCGCCTGTGCCGAGCGCTTGCGGACATACTCCACCAGCAACCCGTCAAATGTATCCGCCTCAACATTCGGAATCAGCGCGATGGATTTGCTTACCATGGCCCGGCGTTCTTCGGCGCTAAACAGAGGATCTTTGCCCGCGTTCACAGCCACCGCGACGATAACGCGATCGAACAAGCGCGACGCACGTTGAACGACATCAAGATGGCCGTTGGTGAAGGGGTCGAAGCTGCCGGGATAGATCGCCGTGCGCATGCGAGAAGTCTATTTGGCAGCCGATGGTTGACGAGGAAGAAAAAGCCGGGCCCTTCAAGCGGAAGCAGTTGTTGAACCGCCATTATCGATGCGCCAAGGCACTTCAAAATTACGGACAGGTCTTTGAAATCCCTTGGGTGTCGTTGGCTGCTGCTCAATACAGGTAGCGGCCAGTGCCGGATCGGCCAGGCGAATCTGCTCGTAGGTCGCCTCCCCGATGATAATGCGCCCCAAGCCGGACAAGGTTTCCAGTCGACTGGCAAGATTTACCTCGCGACCAATCACGGTGTAATTCAATCCATGATCGTCCGAGCCCATCAAACCCACCATAACAGCGCCTGAGTTTATGCCCGTGCCAAGGTTAAGGACGGGCAACAATGCGCGTGATGGCTGTCCCGCAGCGGCACGGGCATTGTTCTCGGTCTCAATCAGAACATTTTCAGCCAGACGCCGTTCGTTGAGCTCGTGAATGCGGCGTTGGGCTTCGATTGCTGCGCGAACACAACGCAGCGCGTGTTGGGGGTCGGGCTTTGGTGCGCCCCAAAATGCCATGGCGCAGTCTCCCATGTACTTGTCGAGCGTTCCCCCGTGTTTTTTCACAATGTCAGCCACCAGGCCGAGGTAAAGGCTGATGGTTTGAAGGGTTTGTTTGGCGACCTCGTCGTAGCGCGCCTCCGCGGCGCTGCCCGTAAGATGGTGCTTCTGGATTTGCTCTGCCGTCAGTTGCTGAAGCCGGTCAGTGACTTCAGTGAAGCCTCGCACATCGGCGAACATTACCGTGACCTCGCGCCGCGCACCGCCCAGGGAGAGAGTCTCCGCTTCAAGCAGTTCGTTCACCACGTCGGGGGCCACGATCTTGGAGAAGACCGATTTGACCCGGCGCTGTTCGCGCTGTTCGAAGACCGCGCGATAAGTGACCAACAATCCATATTGGACAAACAAGGCGCAAGCCAAGGGCAACACCATGGGCAACCAGATGCGATGCTGAGTGAAAAGATAAGCGGAAAGAAATGAGTAAACGATGGCCAGCGCCACGACGCTGAGAAAGCCCGGCAAGACGCGGAGTTGCCACGTCAGCAACGCCGTCGCAACTCCGAGCAGCCCGATCAGGCTCAATTCAAGTGCGGTCGAGGCGGGACGGACGAATCTTCCGGTGATGATACTGTTGGCAACGTTCCAGTGCTTGCTGACCAGGAGGGTTCCTTTTTCCAGCGGGGTCGCTCCCCGGTCGGTGAGGTCATTGCCGGTCGCCTTTGAACCAATCACAGCAAGTTTATCCTTCCACAGGTTACTCAGGCCATTGGTTTCCCCGGCCGAACGGAGTTGATCCTGCTTCAGTAACTCCTCAAAGGGTTCAACCGTCAACCGGGGATCGGAAGGCGTGATTTCCCAGTTCACGTAGAAGTAGCCATCAGCGTCCACCGGCAGGACGCGTTCGACACCGTTTGATCCCCGTAGAACAATGCGTCCGCGCGGCAAGTCCACTACTGCTTTCGCGAGGTCAAGGTTCAACGCACGGGCCGCAAGCACGATGCCCATATGCCAGACGCGCCGCACTTCAAAGGCTTTTGCAGTTGGCGCCAGGTCGGGCGGAACGTTGGTCCCAAAATCGGATAGCTTGAAATAATTACTCGCATCAACCGGCACGGGAATATCCGGCAGTCCAGTTCGCTTCAGGACAATTTTGCCGGGCTCCAGCCTCACGTTGTTCAGGTCGACCGCGTATTCTTCAGCGGCCTCAACCTGTCTGAATGCGCGATGCCAGTGACGATAATCATGGAAGGCTCGGGCGCGGCGCAGAACACCATCCGTGTCCGGCTCGATGCCAATATCACCGAGTGCCGCCGCGTGGTCGGCAAAGAGTGAGTTTGGCAACAAGCCGCTCTCTGCCGCAAGGATGCCGATCCCGGAACGAGACAACTGCCAGGCAAAATAATCGTCGGACTGCATGAGGGTCAGATATTCCCCATTGTCCTCGTAAACGGGCGCCGGCTCCTTGAGATGCAATCCGGCAAGGAAGGCTGGCAAATCCGGCCATTGCACGGCGGAAACAGAGACCTGGCCATGGTCGAACCGGCGTCCTGCAAACAGAACGTCAAGTGCGACGGCCCGGGCGCCTTGCGCTGAAAGCTCCCTTAACACGCGGCCATAGATATGGCGCGGCCAGTATAAACCGTAGCGAAAGTTTAATGAATCGTTGCTGAGTGCCTCGATGGTTTCATCGCTGATGGCAACAAATCCGAGATTTGTAGCGATCGGCGCAGGATGCTGGAGCGCTAGCCGGGTGCGCCAGTCGTAAGTTATCGCCTCGAGTCGTGCAAAGAAGTCGAGCTTGGTAACCGAAAACACACCGGCCAGAACAATCACGGCCGCTGCAATAAGGACGGGCACCCGATGGATTGGCCGGAATTTCACCGGGGCGAACTAAACAAAAAACCCAGAGCAACTCAAGGCTGCTCTGGGTGAGGGGGAAAAGGCGAACGTTACGGACCTGAGCGCGATACCGGATACACCGTTTGATCGATATACGCCTCGTCATTGGGCACGCGACCCGCGCCCGTTGCGGCTTGCCGCTGCGTGAGCGCAGAAACGTCATCCACCAGAATGTTGAGTTGAGTCAAGAGAGAAGCTCCGATGGGCGCCAGTTCACGCGTTGCCGTGTTAAACTGATTTCCGCCGGCGACCACCTGTGTTCCGGGAGTACCGTCAGCGTTGGTGTAGGCCGCGACCATTGAGCCGCTCAAGCAGGAGAACATACCCTTGGAACTGGCATAAAAGTAAGTGCCGCGAATACCGGCAACGCCGTTCGGGATCTTGATTTCGAAACGCGAAGCCGCAGCCTGCTTCTTCACAGCTCCGAAGATCGCACCCGTCCGAAGATCAAGTTCTGTTTCGGTGACCCGATCGCCGCCGGTTTCAACTGCCGTTAAGCGATCAAACGAAAGGACAGTGTCAGGCAAAACCCGAACAACATCCTGATCAACCGAACGAGCCGCAGCGGAACTCGGGGAAGCGGACGAGCTTGAGCTTGAAGCCGCAGGGGCCTTTGACGGGATTCCCGCGGGAGCCGCCGGAACACTGGCTTCTTCATTCAACACGATATCCGTGTAAGAATCCTGCGCGGTCTGGACGATGTAACCCGCCTTTAGAATGGAGCCAACTTTGAGTGGTTGCCAAACGTTATTGCCAGTTGAATAACGCGCCGCACCTTTGATGCGCACGACTTTGCCGGTGCGTTGCTTGGAGGTTTGGGCTTCAGCACTGGCGACGAGCGCAAGTGATAAAACGCCAGCCAACAACCCAATCAGAGTCTTGCTTGCTAGTTTCATAATGGCTTCCGGTTGCTTTGACAGTGACTTTACGGCTCTAGTTTAGGAGCATGTCGTTGCCTGTCAACGGAATTTTACGGACAAAAATCCCGCCGTTTCAACCGCAATTACAAGGCCAAACGATTCGGGCCGATGGTTCCCGGAAGCGGAGAACGGTTTTTGGCTGGATTTCGGCAAGTAAGTGTTGGCGGCGTGTCTCAGTTCAGGAATCCATTTTCCATCCTCGAAAGAATCGGTGGACGAGTACGGTCCCGGTGCTAACCTTACAGCTCCGAGAAAATCGTTATGATGGATGCTGACGAACGCGAGGTGTATTTCTTTCTTAAAGGGCAGAAGTCTCAATATGTACCGGTAGTTTCCATCTATCGTTACGCTGGCGGAAAACAGCGCTTTCGCGAATCCCCGGACTGGGCCAAGCCGGTATTGCTGCGAATGTTGGAGCGGGGAATCGTCGAAATGGATGAAAAGGACGGTTGCCGCCTTAAGCCGATGCCCCCAAGTAACGTCCCGAAGCGCTGGGTCGCTCCTCACATTGCCGACATTCTCAAGAAAAGCGGACGCAAGTTCGATCAGGTTATCCGGCAGGAAGACGAGGCTGACGCGTATTACAACAGCCTCTGATTGATGGCCTGGCCGAAGTTTTTCATTTCGCAGTCCAGCAACTTGCGGCATCGTCTGGATGTTTATGGGAAAACGCCGCGAGGCGCGCGAGCGCGCCGTTCAGTTCCTGTTTCAGCACGATCTCAACCCGCCAGACGACGTCGAGCGGGCTCTCAATGAATTCTGGCAGTCTCAGCGGGCGGCAGCCATAGCCGAGGACAAAGGCAAAGCCACGTGGGGCCAACCGATTGAGCTGCCTCCGCCAAGCGCGGATGAAGCGGAGATGCGCTTGTTTGCCGAACCTCTCATTCGCGGAACCCTGCAGCACCGGGACGCACTGGACGAACACATCCGGAAGCACGTTAAAAACTGGGAGCTGCACCGCATCGCGGCGGTGGACCGCAACATCCTGCGGCTGGCGATTTATGAGATGTTACATCGCGAAGACATTCCGCCAGTGGTGAGCATCAACGAAGCAGTGGACATTGCGAAAAAGTTCTCCACGCAGGATAGCGGCAAGTTCGTCAACGGCATCCTGGACAAGGTCAAAGCCGAACTTCCTCGGCCGGCGAGAAACGTGAAATGAGCTTCGCCGACCTCCATCTCCATTCGAATTTTTCCGACGGCACCTTTACGCCGGAAGAAGTCGTGGAACGCGCGAAGCGGGCGGGATTGCGGGCGATCGCATTAACCGATCACGACACGGTTGAGGGATGTGAGCGAACCGCAGCCGCCTGTTCCCGGGAAGTCATAGAGTTCATCGTCGGCACGGAGTTAACCGCAGAGCACAACGGCAATGAACTGCATATCCTCGCGTACCTCGTGGACGCCGGCAACCCGAAACTCGTCAATGAAATCGCCAAGTTTCAAAAAGTGCGGCAACAGCGCATTCGGGAGATGGTCGCACGGATCAATCAGCTGAACATCCCGTTGGACGCGGAGGAAGTGTTCGCGCTGGCGAATTGTCGGTCGCCGGGCCGTCCGCATGTTGCTCGTGCTCTGGTCAAGGCCCGGCTTTGCGGCACCCTCGACGAGGCGTTTGAGCGGTTTTTAAAGAAGGGTCGACCGGCATGGGTGCCCAAGGCAAAGATGTCGGCACTCGAGGCCATTGACCTGATACATCAAGCCGGGGGACTGGCCGTCATGGCGCATCCAGGATTGAACAAAACTGATGAATCCATTCCTGAACTCGTTGCGGCCGGGCTTGACGGCATCGAGTGTTTCCATACCAAGCATAACGTAGCCACTGCAGAGCGATATCAAAAGGTCGCTCAAGAGCACGGTCTCCTGGTCACGGGGGGCTCGGATTGCCACGGTCTGAGCAAGGGCAAACCTCTCATTGGCACGGTGAAGCTCGACTACCGACACGTCGAGAAACTTTACGCGGCCAAAAAGGCGGCTGACGAAAAACGCGCCGCGGCAGCTGCAAATTGATTCCAAAATGCCACGCTTCGTATTCGGGATTCTTTAATGGGACTTTTTGACAAATTCAAAGCGGGTCTCGCCAAAACCCAGGCCCGGCTCACGCACGAGATTAAACGCATTGTCACGCGGTCGCCCAAGCTCACCGCCGAGTCGTTGGAAGAAATGGAAACCGCACTGATCGCCGCGGACCTGGGGATGGCGATGAGCACTCAGATCATTGACGCGGTCAAGAAGGCCTACGAGAGCCAGGGATCAGGTGGATTGGACTATCTCTCCGTCGCGCGGTCCGAGATTGAAAAAGGTTTGTCTGCCAACAAGGCGGACTTAATTCAAGTGCCGAGCGGTCCGACCGTGGTGTCCATCGTTGGCGTGAATGGCACGGGCAAGACGACGACTGCCGCAAAACTGGCGCACTACATTCAGTCGCAAAACAAAATCGCATTGCTCGCTGCGTGCGACACTTTCCGCGCTGCTGCCATCGAGCAGCTCAAACTTTGGGGCACCCGCCTCAAGGTGGAAGTAATTGCCGGGGCCTACGGCGCGGATGCGGCCGCCGTAGCGCACGACGCCGTGACCGCGGCCCAGGCGCGCAAGGCCGATTATCTTTTCATTGATACCGCCGGCCGCCTGCACACCAAACACAATTTGATGCAGGAGTTGCATAAGCTGCATCGGGTCATCGGCAAACAACTCCCCGGAGCGCCGCATGAGGTCTTGCTCGTTTTGGACGGAAGCACTGGCATGAACGCTCTGAATCAGGCGCGCGAATTCAATAAGTCCGTCCCGCTGACAGGCCTTGTTGTGACCAAGCTTGATGGCACGAGCAAAGGTGGCATGGTCGTCGCAATTCAAAAGGAGCTTGGCCTGGCTATCAAATTCGTCGGCCTTGGCGAACAACCGGATGACTTACAACCATTCGACGCGAAACAGTTCGCGCAGGCGTTGTTTGAAGAATGAAACTCCCCGTGACCGCGAAATCAGCGTCCGCGACCCCCGCCTCCGCCGCGGAAACCACCGCCACTCGAAGCCATGCTGCGAGAACCTCCCGAGAATCCACCGCCGCGAAATGCCCCGGAACTACTGCGGCTGCTGAATGATGGCGCGCTCATGCTCGGACGGCTGACATTCATGCTCCCACTGCTTCGAAAGCCGGGGCTGGAGCTCCGCTGAAACGATGCTGATGGGCTGGCCACGCTGCGACTGACCGGAGTTGCCGGACGGCTGAAGCTCGTGCTCGGACCTCTGCTTGCTCCAACGCTGGGGCGCGAGATTGACGCTCCGCGTTGATTGGAGAAGGTCGGAGCCGCTGGTCTTTGGCTCGTACCATTAAATGCAGTCGTTGGGCGTGAACTCGTGATATTGGGCCGACTTGGTTGGCGGGCACCGTTCTCGACCGGGCGACTGGCCGGGATCCGGTTATTGCCGGGATCACCCGAAGACACGGTTCGCGTTCTGACGCTGGGGGCTGTTGCGGTTTCGCTGCCCGGACGCGGCGTGGCGGTTTGATTGTTACCTGTAAAGAAACTCGTAGGCTGCGCTCGACCTGGAGCGGACCGATTCTCAACGCGATTAATCCTACTGCGTGTGTTGGCTTGATTCCCGCCCCCGACGCCGGATGGTTGCCTTCCTTCGGAAACCAGCGCATTGCCTTGATTCACGCCAGAAGGCTGCCGCATTTCAGAAACCAGCGGCCGACCCCGACTCACACCGGAAGGTTGCCGCATTTCGGAAACCAGTGCCTGATTGCCGGTGGCGACCGGCCGGGAATTCACTCTGACTGCTGTAGAGGAATAATAGCCGTTGCAGTAATTGTTCCACGAGCCGCTATAACAGTAATTGTATTTCGGATAACAATAACTCGGGTAGCTCCAGTAGCCGCAGCCCCCCCAACCCCACCCCCAGTAAAAGCCAAATGAGAATGCCGGATACGCATACCAGGTGGACCAATACGGCCACGGGTCATAAAAGGAATAGTAACTCGGTGTTCCCACATAAACAGTGGAAGGAGTCTCAACGTATGAGGTCGTTGGCGATGAAATATATTGAGGTGCGCTCGCTTGTGCGGCGAAGTTGGATTCAGATTCCGCCGGGGAAGCAGGTGGTGGCGGCGTTTGGCCCAGCATCGCTGTCAAAACCCGGTCGGACACACCTTGGTTGCGCAGGTAGAGAATCTCAGTTGCGCTTAAGCTGAAATTGCGATTGCCATTTTGGACGAAGGCAATGATTACATCATCGTTAACCTTGGCTTTGGAAAGCTTAAGGACATCTTCCGCACCACCAGACAATTGAACCCGCTCCACGACGGGAGGCGGAGGGGGGGGCGGCTCTGTCGGGGTGGATGTCGCTGATTCCTGGGCGACACTGGACGACGCAAAGGGGCCTGACAGAGGTATCGCGGCAGCGATTATCGCGGCAGGAAAGTGTCGAATCTTCATAACATCAGCCTTTCCACACGCTGTAAGTGTCCCAGAACCCTGGCCGGACGTCAAGTTTGTCCCGTTATCCGGGTTATCCGGGTTAGCCTGAGCCGAACCTGGTTCAAAGCTCGAGCCCCGTTGTTCATTGTCCGTGACCACTAAATGTAGACGTTGGACTTCATTGCCTATTCGTCCGCCACAAGGAAAATGTGCCCGGGACCTTCTGAGCTTTGTAATCCATCGTCGGGCCGCCACATGCCCTTGCATCACAGTATCAATACGGCGGTTGCTTGACTGTGACTCCGCAACATGCTTTCTCCCGTGTGATGAAATTCTACGGGCGTGAACTGCTCCTGGCTGGAATTCTTCCCGCGCTGAGCGGGCTGGCTTTCCCGGCATCAGGTGATTCATCGGTGGCCCCACCGTTTGCCCCGTTGCTCGCTTCAGATTCCACGCCGGTATTCCCGTTGGACTCGGCAACATCGTCCCATCCCGTGGAGCAAACAGTGGCCCAGGGTCACGTGCTCGACCAGCGCGTTGTATCGTTGCCCGAGGGCGAGGTGAGGCGTACGCGATTGGTGAGGTCAGGAATTCATCCCGGAGCTCTGCTGGTGAGCGAGGATTGGCAAAAGGATGCGAGCCGCAGTAATTGGGTGTGCCTGCGCCGCGAGATGTTCCTCGCGGACCAATTGATCATCAAAGTGCACGCACAAACTTCAGAGAATGCTGTGCGGGAGTTGTTGCACCGCCTTGACATGGATTTTGGCGAATTCGTTGCACCGGATGTTTGCACGGCCCGGCTCCGCGAAGCATCGATTGACGGAATGCGCCGAGCCCTGATCACTTTGGGTACAAATACAAGCGCCGTTGAAATCGTGGAAGCAGACGGGGTGGGCTTCGGCGGGGGTATCCCGAATGATGCGTACTTCACCAACCAATGGGGCATTCATAACGTGGGCCAATCCAGCGGTATGGCGGATGCCGACGTGGATGGTCCAGAGCTTTGGGATGTTCTCGAAAACACATCAGGTATCGTGGTGGCAGTCCTCGACTCGGGTTTGAATTTCACTCATCCCGATTTGCAAGGCATCACGTGGACCAACACGGCAGAAATTCCGGGCGATGGAGTGGACAACGACAGCAACGGCCGCGTGGATGACTTTCGCGGATGGGATTTTGCGAATGGCGACAACAATCCGACCGATGATCACGGCCATGGTTCCAACGTGACTGGCATCATCGCGGCCAATCGGAACAACGGCATGGGCATTGCCGGGATGATTGGCGGTGTAAAGATTCTCGTGTGCAAGATACTCAATGCAAACAATTCCGGCCTGACGTCCTCACTGATCGCGGCTACGACGTACGCGCGGCAAATGGGCGTGCCCATCATGAATCTCTCGCTTCAGAATTATCCTTTCAACGCCATACTCAATACCGAGTTCAATGACTGTCAGTCCGCCGGGATTCTCCTTTCAATTTGCGCGGGCAACCAGGGCGTCGACAATGACGTGACCCCGAACTATCCGAGTTGTTATCCGCAGACAAACATTCTTGCGGCAGGCAATCACGATCGGATGGACGTGCGTTGGGCGGATACTTTCAATCCATCGAATTACGGATTGACCAATGTGGACCTGTTCGCGCCGGGAACCGACATTTTGTCCCCAGTGCTCGGGACGAGCTACGCATACTACGTCGGCACTTCACAAGCCGCGCCGTTCGTGACTGCCGTCGCAGCGGCGATGAAATACCTGAACCCTGACTGGAATGCCTCCGAGATCAAGAGCGGCATTCTCGGCTCGGTCATTACGCGACCAAGTTATAACGGCCTCTGTCTTTCCGGCGGCCGGCTCAACGCCCTCGCGAGCGTCGCTCGCGCAATCCGGTCGCAACCCAACAATGATCGCGATATGGACGGCTTTCCGAACCTGTTCGAATATCTCGTCGGCACGCGGATGGACACACAGGTCAGCTACCCCAAGGTGACCAATTGGCTGGCGAACGGCTTTTTGCACCTCAGCGTGCCGCAAACTCCGCGTGCGGATGGTCACCTGGAGATTGAGCAAGCTACGAACCTGGGGAACTGGACGACTTCGGGCGTGACGGATTTTGGGAATACCAACCTGCTGCATGGTGGAATCCCGACTGAGCCGAATCCCGCCGGCTTCATGCGCCTTCGCGCCGTGATCGACCCATAAGCCAAGGCGAATAACAGTTCCCTCAATGTGCGCAAAGAATGAACTCCGTTGACGAACATTTCATGCGCCTCGCCTTGCGGCTGGCCCGGCAAGGCTATGGCACAACGTCGCCGAACCCAACGGTCGGTGCCGTCCTGGTGAAGCAGGGGAGCATCATCGGACAGGGCCGGACCGCGCCGGTTGGCGGGCCGCATGCTGAAATCCGCGCGCTGCAGAATGCACGGCGGCGCGGGCTCGATGCGCGAGGCGCAACTCTCTACGTAACTCTTGAACCGTGTTGCACGCACGGTCGCACGCCACCTTGCACGGACGCCATCGTCGCGGCGGGCGTCAGGCGCGTTGTTGTGGGGACAACGGATCCCAATCCAAAACACTCAGGAAAGGGTTTCACCATATTGAAGCGATCCGGTATCGAGGTTTTTGCAAATGTGCTGAGCGAGGATTGTTCGAAATTGAACGAAGCCTTCAACCATTGGATCGTCCATCGCACTCCGTTTGTCACCGTGAAAGCCGCAATGACCCTCGATGGCAAGATCGCAACGGCGAGCGGGGAGTCGAAGTGGATCACGGGAGAGAAAGCCCGAGCGTACGGGATGAAATTGCGTCAAGGCAGCGATGCCATCCTGGTCGGGGTCAATACCGTTCTCGCGGATGACCCAAGCCTTACGGTGAGGACAAGGATGCAGAATGGAGAATGGAAAATGGCAAAGCCGATTCGCCGGATTGTATTGGACTCGCTGGCCCGCACACCGTTGGGCGCAAAAGTCATTACAGACGAACATGCGGCAGGGACGACGATCGTGGTAGGTGAGCATGCGCCTCCACCCCGCGTCCATGCCCTCGCGAAGCGGGTGAACGTTTTAATCCTCGGCGGCAGGAAATCCCATAAGCAAGCCTCAGAACGCGCGATTGATCTACGCCACTTGTTGCGAACACTCGGTGCGGAGGATGTCACCAGTTTGCTGGTTGAAGGTGGCGGCGAGGTGAATGCTTCATTCCTGCTCGGCCGCTTTGCTCAACGCGTCGCTTTTTTTTACGCCCCTAAGATTCTCGGTGGCCGGGAGGGGCGGAAAGCCGTCGGTGGGGAAGGAGTGGTGCGTTTGGCTGATGCGCTTGAGCTTCGAAAAGTCGAGTGGCGCCGCCTGGGGGAGGACCTGCTATTGACCGCACGTGTGCCAAGCCGCGATGATTGATTGGCAATTGATGCCTCGACGTGCGGCGGTTCCTGGCCTTAGTTTGCCCCCATGTTTACTGGTATTGTCGAGGAAGCCGGCAGAGTCCAATCGATCCAGCCGACGAAGAAAGCCATTCACCTTACCGTGCGGGCCCGCACGATCGGGCGCGGCTTGAAACTCGGCGCGAGCGTCGCGGTGAATGGTTGTTGCCTCACGGTTGTTAAGCTGGCCAGGCGGGGCAAAGACCGTTTACTCCAGTTCGACATGCTCCAGGAAAGCTGGCGGTTGACGAATATGCAGTTCGCCAGGGTGGGTTCGCTCGTAAACCTCGAACGACCCCTGCGCGCCCAGGGTGAACTCGGCGGGCACTTCGTCACGGGTCATGTCGATGGCCTTGGCAAAATCATCAAATGGGAACGGGTTGGACGTGATCATGTCCTGGATATCGCGGCTCCATCTGAGGTGATGCGTTACCTCATCCACAAGGGTTCGATCGCCGTGGATGGCATCAGCCTGACCGTTGCCGCTGTCAAGAAATCAAGCTTCCGGATCTGGATTATTCCGCATACCTATGAGATTACCGCTCTGGGTGACCGCAAAGTCGGCGACTTCGTAAACCTGGAGGCCGATCTCCTCGGTAAGTACGTGGAAAAGTTTCTAAAGACGTCTCGACGGCGATAAATCCGGGAGATTGAAGGCCTTCCCCCAAAAGCGAAAGGGCCGGACTTGCGTCCGACCCTCTGCCTGAGAACAAATGCACTATTTAAAGTCGCTTAAATCTCCCGTTGTTTTCCGCGGCGCCGCAGCTCTACGCCTTACTTCACACACGGTAACCTGCATTTTGCGTCCAACAACGCTCGCATCATACAACAGGTTTGCGGAGAGAATAGTCCCCATTACGGGGGACAGTGACTGATATCCCTTAACTACTTAATATCAAGACGTTGTATTTTAATCAACGCCTCAAAGCTTTCGCCACCGCCTCAGTTCTCGTTCGCACATGGAGCTTTTCATAGATGCGTCGGATGTAGGTGCGGACAGTTTCAAAGCTGATCCCGAGCTTGTCAGAGATCTCTTTATACATGAACCCCTGGCTCAACAGATCCAGAACTTCCTGCTCACGAGGGGACAACTCTTCGGAAGGCTCAACGCTTGCCGCCGGAACCGTCGCAGCACCTGAGGATTGAAATGATTGGACCACCTTGCGGGCGATGTGGGTGGTCATCGGCGAGCCGCCATTCTGCACGTCGCGAATCGCTTCAAGAATCTCCGCACTCTTGGAGCGTTTCAGCAAATAGCCAGACGCGCCGGCCGCGAGGGAATTAAAAATATTCTCCGTATCCTCGTAAGCGGTCAGCATGACCACCTGAGTTCCCGGTGTCAGCTGCTTCAACTTGCGGACACATTCGACGCCGTTCATGCCGGGGAGGTTGATATCCATCAATACGACGTTGGGCGGATTCTTTGGAATCGCATCGAGAGCTTCTTCCGCGGTGCCGTAATCACCGAGGCATTGAAAGCCTTCGGCCCGACCGATCATCCGAGCCAGCGTCCCGCGCAGTTGCTCGCTATCTTCAACTATCGAAACCGTGATTGGCATGAATGATTATCGCTTCAGCGGTGCCGTGAGCCGCACTCGAGTGCCACGCGGCTCACCCGGCTCCAGGATAAACTCACCGCCGACATCTTCCATCCGCTTGCGCATGTTGCGCAATCCATTTCTGCCCTTCTTCGTCGCGGCTTCACCGGGCCCGCGTCCGTCGTCTTCGACTTCCATGGTGAACTTGTCTCCATTGAGACGGAGCCGAATCTTCACTTCGTTGGCACGGGCGTGCTTCACCACATTGTTTACCGACTCCTTGAAGGCGAGAAAGATATTGTGTCGTAGATCAGGCGGGATGACCGTTGCGGGCAACTGCGGGGGAACTTCCAATCGATAACGCAATCCCGCCAAAGCCAGGTAGTCCTGCGCATATTTGCAGGCGTAATTGACCAGCCCTTCCAACGTATCGTTCTGCGGGTTGGCGGCCCAGACGATTTCATCGAGTGCTCGCGATGTATCCCGAGCTGTCTGGGAGATCTGTTTGGCATGGGATTCAATTTCGGCGGGCTGATTCTTGTCTTCCTCGGCCATTTCACCGAGCAAAGCCACCTGCGTCAGGTTTGCGCCCAGTTGATCATGCAAATCGCGGGCGATGCGAGCGCGCTCCTTTTCCAACGCCTCCTGTTGTCGCATCAACGCCAACTGTCGTTGCAGTCGCTGGGTTGAAACGAAATAAACCACGCTGGCAACGGTGGCCAGGATCCCGGCGGCAACTGCCGTAATAAACCACCACTTCTGCCAGAAAGGCGGGAGTACCGTCACTCCGAATGAAACGCCTTGCTCATTCCAGATACCATCCTCATTACACGCCGTGACGTGGAACTGATAATCGCCCGGGGGCAATCGGTAGGTCACTTGCCGCACGCTGGTTGGCGAACTCCAACTCTTGTCGAGTCCTTCCATCCAGTAGCGGTAACGGGCTCCCTCGGGCGCGGCAAGATTCAAACTCGTATAGATGATTTCCAACCGGCCTGCGCCCGCTGGCAAAGTCAACTCGCTGATTCCCGAGGTCGCCAACGTATTCGTGTTCAGTTTCACGTCGTCCAGCAATATCGACTCAACTGCTACGGGGGGTGGATTGGTATTGGGCGTCAATTCTGACGGATTGATCGTGACCAATCCGCGGATGGTGGGAAACCACAGTCGCCCATCCCTGGTGCGACATGCTGCTGGCTGTGAGCCGCGCGAGCATTCGCTGGTGGGGAGACCGTCCCCGAATCCATAAACCCGGCAGGAAATGATCGAAGATTTTTTGGAATCAAAATCTGCCAGCGACTTCTTGGCCACTCGCATGAGACCAACGTTTGAACCGACCCATAAATTGCCCAGCTCATCGTCGATGAGATAATTGATATTGTCGGTCGCCAGCCCGTTTGCCGCGCCAAACCGAGTCCATCGGCCTCCCTGCAACCGGCCCAAACCATTTCCCGTTCCCACCCAGAGCACCCCGTCGGCATCGGCACAAAGTGACGTAATGTTCTCGCACGGCAATCCATTGGTTTGATGGACGGCAGCAAGCTCGCCATTGGCCCAACGATAAAGACCTTCCCGCGCCGTGCCGATCCATACGTTCCCGTTCGCGTCGTCCACGATCGCTGTAATCTGCTTACCGACCAGACCATTTGTGAACCCTTGCCATGTACTGCCATCCCATTGCGCCAGTCCAAAGCCTGTGCCAGCCCATACCTTGCCGGAACGATCCTCGTAGAGTGCGGAAATGTTGTGGCCAAAAAGCAAGGAAACGAATTGAAACCGTCCGTTGATGAATTCGAATAACCCTGCGTCTCTCGTGCCCACCCAAACTCTCTGCTGCTTGTCCACCAGCACTGAAGAGAAATTTGGTTTGGATCTCAGGTCGACAGCGGTCAATCCTTCGCTGGGCCCAAAGTCGCGAACCTTACCATCCTTCCAGTAGCTGGCGCCGCTTCCAAAAAAGCCCAACCAGATTCCGCCGTTTGTGTCGGCCGAGACTGATTGCACTACCCAGTCTCTTCCGGCCTCGACCAAATTGAACGGATTGCGTTTTACTCGATTCAACCCGCCCCCATCCGTTCCCACCCAGAGGTTTCCCTCCCGATCCTCGCACAACGACAAGGCGGTGTCCCGTGTCAGCCCCGGCACGCGATGACTGATTCCTTCAGCAGTGAAACGGAATACGCCTTTGTCTTGCGTTCCCACAATCAAATGGCCGTCCCGGGCCTCGATGGCTGCCATGATGCGCGCCGTGCCCCAGGGATAAGGTCCGAAATCCTTTGCCACCTGATTCGTATGCACCTTTGAGACCCGTCGGTCCGCAAGTTGCCAGAAGCCGCCGGATCTGCTGGGCACCAGATAGTCCAGTCGTACCGGCCGCGCATTCGTTCGCACCAATAACTCGAATGGCGATGCCGCCAAATCCGACGCGACACTGATTAATTCCGTGTCCGTTCCCATCCACATCTGGCCATTCGTCTCGGTGATGACGACACGACAATTGCTGAATCGTGCCCCGACCGGCCAGACATTTTCCACCTTCCCATCGCGACACCGGGCCAACCGATTATCCACCGTGTAAAGCCAGACTGCGCCCGTGATATCCTCGCACTCGGATGCCAACTGCATCGCACCGCTGCCGAGGTCCACATCCGTTATGTGACCATCCTTGATGTAATTGGCCCCCGCAGGAGTGCCCACCCACAATCCCCCTCGGCTATCGGCAAACAGACGCACGATGGTGCTGCTCTTCAGTCCAGGCGTGTTCCATTCCGTAAATACCTCAAAGCGATTGCCATCAAAGCGCGCCAATCCATCCCGTGTGCCCAGCCAAAGATAGCCATCGCGTGTTTGCGCGATTGAAATCACGGAGCTTTGCGGCAGCCCGGCCGGGGCCGAATCCACGATGTATGCAGGGGTGTCTGCGGATGAAGCGATTTCCAATCCGCAAAGCCACAGCCAGACGGTGAAAAGCGCTCGTGCAGTTTTCCGCATGAGCAAATGGTTGGAAGTTGCAGAGACCAAGTAAAGACCAATGAATCATGGCTGCCGGGACCATCGCGGGAACAAACCTTGAATCAAAATGCCACAAACTGGATATCCGTCAGGATCCCACTTTGACGGTCAATTCGTGCCCTTTCGCGAGGGTCAGGTCGGCGGCGGTCCGGGCCTTTTCGGTCGCGCCTGGGACTTGCTCTCCGGCGGACTTGTAGGCATTGAGTTCGGCTTCGGCAAAGAGCAACGAGGGTAAAACGCCAAGTCCCTTCGAAAGACTGTAAATGCTATCAAAACTGACGTTTCGGGCACCCCGCTCGACATCCGAAATGTACGTCCGATGCAAACTGGAACGGGCAGCGAGTTGCTGTTGGCTTAAGGCGAGAAACTCACGTCGCCTTTTGATGACAACACCGAAGGATTTCAGCAACGTTTGTTTCATACAGCACTTTGCCGAGTAACCTTACCAACGCATTTCCCACGGGCAAATAGCGGAACGCTTGATTCTCTGCTGGCGCCTGGCGGGAGGAGACGGACGAGCACAATTCCCGGGAGCTGGGCTGACTGGGAACTGTCTTTTACCTGCGAAAATGTGGTGCGCACGGCAGGACTTGAACCTGCACGCCTTACGGCACTACCACCTCAAAGTAGCGCGTCTGCCAATTCCGCCACGTGCGCGAAGCCTTCAAAATGAACCAATCTTCGCCGCTGGTGGCAAGGTTATTTTGGCCGACTTGCCCGATCTACCCCATCTGGCTGCGGACAAAGACGAAATAGAGCACCAGCACCGCTGCCACCACATAAGCGAGCCAACTCACTTCCCGTCCGCGCCCGCTGAACAGTTTGATGATGGGATAGCTGATGAATCCCAACGCCAACCCGTCCGCAATGGAATACGACAACGGAATGCCGATCAAAATGAGAAAGGACGGAATCGACTCGCTGTGGTCTTTCCAGTCAATCTTTGTCACGTTTTGAATCATCATCGCACCTACGATGACCAGTGCCGGTGCGGTAATCGCGGGATAACTTCCCACCATCGCGATGAGCGGACTGAAGAAAAGCGCCACTAGAAAAAGCGCGGCCACCACGAGGCCCGTCAGCCCGGTGCGCCCGCCTTGTTCGACTCCCGAAGCACTCTCAATAAAGCTGGTCACGGTGCTCGTCCCCAATGCCGCACCCGCCACCGTGCCCACGGCATCCGACACCATCGCTTCCCTGGCGCGCGGCAGTTTGTTGTCGCGCATGAATCCGGCCTGTTCACTCACGCCAATCAAGGTCCCAATGGCGTCAAACATGAACATAAACAGAAACACAAACACGAACGGGAGCATCTTCGCTGACAACGCGTTTGGGATGTCCATTTTCAAAAATGTCGGGGCCAGCGATGGGGGTGCGGCCACAACACTGCTGGCGAATTGAAACTGCGTCATCAGCTTTGAGCTTGTAACGGTCGGAGAGTTGGCGATGGGTTGTCCCAACGAGGGCAGAAGCAACTTCAACATCACTGCCAGGACGGTTGCCGCAACGATGCCCCACAGAATCGAGCCGCGGATTTTACGGGCATGCAACACTGACGTTGTCAGCAAGCCGGTAAAAAACACGATTAAGTCCGGTGACGCGAAGTGCGCATTCAACTTCACGGCTGTGCCCGGGTCTTTGAGAATCAATCCGGCATTCTGCAGCCCGATGAATGCGATGAACAATCCAATGCCCGCCGCGATGCCGTTCTTCATGCTCGGGCTCACGGCGTTGAAGATCATTTCGCGCACCCCAATCAGCGATAAAATCAGGAACAGGACGCCCGACACGAACACCGTGCCTAACGCGACTTGCCAGCCATTGGTGAAACCCGCCGCGGTCGCCGCCGGAATCGCTGAAAACACGAAGAAGAAGTTTTCACCCATCCCCGGTGCTTGAGCGATGGGATAACGCGCGTAGCACGCCATGATCGTCGTCGCCAGCGCGGCTGCCAGGCAGGTCGCCGTCATCACCGCGCCGAAGTCCATTCCGGTCTCCATGCCGAACATCTTTCCGGACAGTACGGCTGGCTGAACGAAGATGATGTAGGACATCGTGAGGAACGTCGTCACGCCGGCAAGGATCTCGGTGCGCACACCCGTTTGGTTCTCCCCGAGACGAAAGAAGCGTTCGAGCATGGAACGCGAGCTTAGTCGGAAAGCCTCAAAATCCAAGCTCCGAACTTAGAGCTAACCCAGCATCGGGGGCGTGACTGAAAGTGAGGGTCGCGTAACGAAGCGGCACGGAGCGCGGACAGCCTTGTCCGCGTAAATTCGAAAGGAAGGGGAAACATTGAAATTGGAAGTGAAAGTGCGGACATGGCTGTCCGTGCTCCTGTAGCGAGGCGGTTTAGCACGGAGCGATATCGTCGTTGGTGACTCTCACTTTCTGTCACACCCCGGCGGAGGTTGGTGCTTGGACCTTCCGGTTGATCGCGCTACGTTTCCGGCGTGGGTGATTCGATCTTCCAGGCTCTGGCTGATGCGGCGCAACGTGGCGAATCAGTCGCGCTGGGCATCATCACTGGCGTGAAAGGCTCCAGTCCGCAAAAGCTCGGCGCGAAAGCCATCTTCCATGCTGACCGGCGAATCCAGGGCACTCTTGGAGGCGGTTGTCTTGAGGCCGAAGCGCAACGTCTTGCCCTGAATTCACTCAAGACCGGCAAGCCTGAGGCCTTCGAACTTGTGCTCGACCACGACTTCGGTTGGGACGACGGCCTGATCTGTGGCGGAAAGGTTTTCGGCGTGATACTTCCGAATGCGCAGAATGCCGGAACTCACTTTTGGAAGCAACTCGCTCAGCGCGAGGGCACGAGAACCTGGGGCGTGAAGAAAGACTTCGCCATCACGCTGGCGAGTGCGGCCATCAACCATCAACCATCAACGAACAACTCCCCTGACTGGCTCTACACCGAAACCATCACATCTCCTTGCGCGTTGTGGATTGCCGGCTCGGGTCACATCGCGCAAGCCGTCGCGCCACTCGCCCAACAATTGGACTTCGCCGTGACGGTGTTCGATGATCGCCCGGAACTCGCCAACCACGATTTCTTTCCTCAAGGCGTAACTATTCGCACTGGCGATTGGTCCGAGCTTGCCAACGCGCCCTTTCCGAACGTGCCGACGTTCGGCCTCATCGTCACGCGCGGCCACAAACACGACGCGCTCGTATTGGAGACCTGGATTCACCGTCCATTCGCTTTCCTGGGCATGATTGGCAGCACGCGAAAGGCACGAACGATCTCCGAACACTTTATCAAAAGGAAAATCGTTACGGCAGAGGAAATCGCGCGCGTGGCTTGTCCGGTGGGCATCCGCATCCGTTCACAAAGCGTCATGGAAATCGCCGTGGACATCATGGCGCAATATATCGACAAACGGGCCGAACTGGCTGGAGAACAAAACGCTACCGCGGCGAAGGCTGAATTGGTTTAACGGAGCAATGAGAATGTCCGCTCAGGGCGGCAACGTTCCATCCAGGCCAAGAATCAAATAACAAAGGAGTTCCACGTGGTTGATCTGGTCGCGCACGTTGACTCGCTCCTTCGTGTGGTAACCGCGAACCGGACTGCGCAAATGCAGACCCGCGCGGGCCGATTCGGGAAAGTAGGCGAAATCGCCCCGGCCCAGTCCGTATTCAGTGTGCTCGAAGGCAATTTGCGTCCGGCGTGAAAATCCCCGCAACAGTTCCATCACACGTTGATAAGGCGCATTCGTCAAAGCAGCATTGGCAACAACCGCAATCACACGGTTGGTGGGCGGGTTGGGACGGAAATCCAGCGGACCGTCCATGGAGAGACTTAGATCCAGTTTCTGAAACAACTCAGGTTGGTGTTTGCTGATGTAACGCGCGCCGACACAGCCTCGCTCCTCATCGGCCGTAAAAAGCAGAACTATCTTTCGATGCGGGACGCCGCGGCTCCAATAATTCGTCTGGAGAACCCGGATTGCTTCCACAATCGCCGCAACTCCCGAACGATCATCGCCACCGAACGACGAGTTCCGGTTCGCGTCGGTCTGAAAGCGGTGATAAAAATCGCCCGACTCCGGATCGAACAGGATGTTTTCCGGTGTAGACTGCGCAATCGTGTCCAGATGCGCGTTCAACAGCATACCCGGCGCGTTGGTGAGTTCACCGGTAGCGGGCAATTGCATCACGAGGTTCAATGGGGCGTTTGAATCCGCGTTCTTGAGCCGAATCTCAATCGCGCCTGCCGAAACCAGCAATCGCTTGACGGTGTCCCGAATCATCTCCTCGCGGCCACTGCCGCCTTTGACCTGCGCCAGCGCCAGGAAACTCCGAACGGTCTGGACGCGTTGTGCCGGATTGAGAAACAGGCCGGGCGCATTGCTCGAAGCCTGGTCAATCGCGGCCAGATTCAGTTCCGACTCCGCCAATGCCGCGAATGAGCAACTGAGTAAAAGCAGAACAAGCAGATGATGTGATCGCTTCATAATTCGGGCTGTAGAGAATGCCCGATGCTAGTTGATGCGTCCGCGAATGCCAGCCACGAAGTGCTTAAGCCGGAATTCGGAGAGCGAAGGTCGAAAGCGGTACAGCTCAGGAACGCGGATGAGCCGGAATGAAGACGTCGCCTTCCAGGATTTCCGCGAGTGTCCATCCCCGCATTACATTCGCAATCGAGCTGTTCTTATCAACTCGCTGGACGATCACTTTGCCCACCAGCCTGCCTTCGCGGCTGATCAGAAGTTCCCCGTGTTCCAACACGCCTTGATCTTTTCCAGCGTTAAGAACGACAAACTGCCACCTGGGATCGGTGGCGAGCACCGTCCCGGCGAGGTCGGCGGGCAAATACACGACATTGCCATCGATGACATTCAGCCTGGCTTTTTGTTGCGCGACGATTCTTGTCAGCTCCTGCTTGTCCTTCGTGATGGTTGCGAGTTCCTGCTGCAAGCTCTTGATCTGCCCGGCGGCGTTCACCGCCTGCTGTATGGTCATGAGGCTCTCGTAGGCCGCCAGGTTCGCGCGGGTGTCGTTGAGCTTCTGCTGAAGCAACTCACCTTGCGCGGTGAGTGTCTGAGTCCGATCCTTCAGTTCCTCAACCCTGGCGGCTAAAGCGTCGTTGGCTTCTTTTGCAGCTTCCAGCGCAACCGTCGTTTGCCGAAGTGCCCGGCTGGCTTGTTCCAGATTTCCGCTGGCGGTTGCCAGGGCGCTTTCTGCCTTCGCGCGCGCGACACTTTGTTCGGCCAGCGCTGATTGAAGCTTGGTAATCTTGTTGGCAACCACGACGAAGTTCAGACCGGCGGTGACGAAACCAACTACAATTGTCGCAACGAGCACAATGCGAGTTTTCATGACGGAAAAGACAACTCACTGGCTGAATCGTCACGCCGTGCCGGAGAATTATTTGGCCATGGCCAATTCGGCCTTTTGCAGCGCCTGCTCGTTGGTCTGGCTTTGCTTCTGAATTGCCATCCAAAGCGCCTCGCAGGTTGCCGGCGATGCGAGCGGAACTTCTCTCCGGCCCGAACCGAAGGCGGCCACCGCATCGCGCAGCGCTTCCCGCACCGAAATCGCCAGCATCAACGGGGGTTCGCCCACGGCCTTGCTGCCGTGAATGACGCCAGTCTGCGTCGCGTTCTTGAGCAGTGTTACGTTGAACACCTTCGGCGTATCGCCGATGGACGGAATTTTGTAGGTATCCGGCGAGTGCGTGAGCAACGTGCCCTTGTCATCCCATTTGAGTTCCTCGGTCGTCAACCAACCCATGCCTTGCACGAACCCGCCTTCAATCTGACCGCGATTCACGCCTTCGTTCACTGAATCGCCCACGTCGTGAAGAATATCCACCCGCAACACCCGGTGCATTCCGGTGAATCCATCCACTTCCACCTCAGTCACGGCAGCACCGTAAGCGAAATAGTGAAACGGTTTGCCGCGCCCCGCCGCGCGCTCCCAATGAATCCCGGGTGTTGCGTAGTAGCCCGTCGCCGAAAGACTGACGCGGGCCAGGTAAGCCTTCTGCGCCACCTGCGCAAAGGGAATCTTCACTTCAGGAAACTCACGATGGAACACAAAGCCATTGTCGAAGATCACTTCCGTAGCAGCCGACGTGAGCAGGCTTTGACTCAACTCCGCGCTCCGCATTCCGCCTTCCGCGTTCGCCCTGAGCCTCGTGACCTCGGCTGCTACGAGTTCAAGGGCTACCGGCGCGAGCCTGGTGCGCAAGGTCTCACACGCATTCTTCACCGCCATGCCGTTCAGGTCCGTGCCGGCGCTCGCTGCAGTCGCCGATGTGTTCGGCACTTTATCCGTGCTCGTCGGCATCACACGGATGTTCTCCAGCTTCACGCCCAATTCCCTGGCTGCAATCATCACCACGTTTGTGTGCAGGCCCTGACCCATCTCTGTGCCACCGTGATTCAACTGCACCGTGCCATCCTGATAAATCAACACGAACGCACCGGCCTGGTTCAGATGCGTGACCGTGAAGCTGATGCCGAACTTCACCGGAGTGATGGCGATGCCGCGTTTGACGTGCGGATGTCCGGCATTCCATTCGGCGATCTGCGCACGACGCTGCTCCAACTCGGCTGACTTTTTGAGCTCTTGCCAGATGGTTTGGATTCGATTGTCCTCAATCTGCTGGCCGTAATGCGTTGTGTTCGTCTCGCCCGTGCCGCGATACAGATTTCGTTCGCGCACCACCTCCGGCGGCAAACCAAGCCGTCGTGCTATGCGATCCAGAATTTCCTCAATCACCAGCATCCCTTGCGGTCCGCCGAATCCGCGAAAGGCCGTGTTCGACGAAAGATTCGTCTTTGCCACCTGTCCGCGGAATTCCACTGCCGGAATGTAGTAAGCGTTGTCGAGATGGAACAATGCGCGATCCGTCACTGCTTGCGACAGATCCTGCGCCCAGCCACCATTGGACCAGAGATGAACCTGCGCCGCCTGCAACAAGCCGTTCTCATCAAAGCCCACTTTGAACTTCGCCAGAAATGGATGCCGATGCCCGAGGAACGCCATGTCCTGGTCGCGATTGAATCGCACGCGCACGGCCCGGGAGCGCTGGCGTCCCGCCGGCGAGACGCCGGCGCTCCCGGCGACATGATAGGCTGCCAGGGCGGCCAGTCCGGCCGGCGTCGCGGCTTGCGTCTCTTTACCACCGAATCCACCGCCCATGCGCGACACCTGCACCACCACTTTGTTCGCCGGCAAATGCAGCAGGTGTGCGACGACCTGTTGCACTTCGGAGGGATGTTGAGTTGAAGAAGCGACGAATATTGAACCATCCTCGCCGCGCTCGGCCCAGGCGGCATGCGTTTCGAGATAAAAATGCTCCTGCCCTTGTAATTCGAACTCACCTTCGAGCGACAGCGGTGCTTGCGATAGCGTCTCGTCGCAATTGCCGCGGCGAATGAAGTTCGGCTCGTTATGAACACTCTTTGCGGCGATTGCGTCCCGAAGGGTAACGATTGGCTTCAGTGGGTCGTATTCCACGACAACCTTCTCCGCAGCCGCGCGGCAGGTTTCCTGTGTTTCACCCACGACCAGCGCGACAAACTGGCTGTGAAAAAGCACCTCGTTCGACGCCAGCAAAGGTTCGTCCTTCTTTGTGCCGACGTCGTTTGCGCCGGGGATGTCTTCGGCAAACAGGATTGTTCTGATCCCGGGCATTTGCCGGGCCGCCGTGGCGTCGCGCTTCAGAATTTTCGCACGTGCGTGCGGCGAGCAAACCGGCCAGACCTCCAGCATTCCAAGCGTTTGGTCGTCCACATACATCGCCTCGCCGGTGACGTGCTTGTGTGCGCTTTCGTGGGGAGTAGCAGCAGGCTTCCCAGCCTGCTGTAGAGCCGGGCTTCCGAGCCCGGCGGAATTTGCTGCAGTTTGCAAGGAAGCGGTTGAACCACCTGCATCACTATTCAATGCGAGGGGTTCACCGGGCGGCAAGATGCCGTCCTCTACGGCAGGCAGGGATGCCGGCCGCCACGAACACTCCGCATAAAACTTCTCCAGCAAACTCGCGATCAATCCGCTGCGATACTCCGCCGTTCCGCGCACATCGGAGATGGGAGCAAACTCCGCTCGCAGAATCGGCAGCGCGCTTTGAACCGCTTCCTGATTCCAGACTTTGCCCAGCAACGCAGTTTCCGTTTTCCGGGCGCGCAACGGCATGGCCGCGACTCCGCCATAGGCCAGTCGAACGTGGCGCACGATTCCTTGGGCATCCAGGTCCACGGTGAAGCACGCGGCCACTGTGCTGATGTCCATCTCGCGCCGCTTGGAAACTTTGAACCAACGGCATTGGCGCGTGAGGCCCGGCATTGATGAGCCACGAGGGATGATGATGGTTTTCAGGATTTCACCGGGTTGCAGCGCGGTTTTGCGGTAGGCGATAAAGAACTCGCTGATTGGCAGCGTGCGTTCACCTGACTCTGAAGCCAGCGCCACTTTGGCATCCAAGGCCAACAGGACGGGCGCACTGTCGCCAATCGGCGAAGCGGTCACGATGTTACCACCCATCGTTGCGCGATTGCGAATCTGCCGTGAGCCAAACACCCGCAACATATCCGCAAACGCCGGATACTCCGCTGCAAGCTCGTCTTCAATGTCCGTCAACGTAACCGCCGCGCCGATGTGCCATTCGGTTTCGGTGGACTTAAGTTCCTTCAGTTCGACTACACCTTCAGAAGAAATGAGCACAGGGAACTTCTTAAACCGTTTGGTGATGTCCAGGCCAAGTTCGGTTGCGCCTGCAATGAGTCGCGCGTCGGGATGTCCGTTGCGCAGTTGCAGGAGTTCAACGAGGGAGGTCGGACGGAAGAACTGTTCTCCGTTGCTGCGGTAGTCGGCAGAGCCGAGTGGTGACCGGGTTTGTTTGAGCCGCTCGACAAACGAGTCCGGATGACCGTTGGCGCGAGACGCCGCTGGTCGGTTTCCGTCATTGGTTTGAGCCTCATCACCTCGGCTGCTCCGACAGGAAAACGCATCAATCGCCGCCTCGCGGATCGCACGGTAGCCCGTGCAACGGCAGAGATTGCCAGAGAGTTGGTCATCGAGATCGTCCTGCGTGCTTAAATCATCGCGATAGTAGCCTTCGAAAAGGGAGCAAACGAAACCGGGCGTGCAATAACCGCACTGCGAGCCAAAGTGCTCGACCATTTTGCGCTGGACGGGATGCAGCCTATCAAGCGCCGAGTGCTGAGCGTGGAGTGCGTAATTGCCGATGCCCTCCACGGTGACCAATTCGCGCCCGGCAACGAGGCAAACCGGCATGAGGCAACTGTTCACCGCACGCCAGGTCGGTTTGCCATTGGAATCACGCTCAATCATCGCGACCGAGCACGCGCCGCAATCGCCTTCCGCACAGCCTTCCTTCGAACCGGTCAGGCCATGGGCGCGCAGATACTCCAGCAGCGTGGTATTCGGTGAAACGTCCGCGACGCGAACTGACCGGCCATTCAGAATGAATTCAAACGCGCTGGCCATAAGTTAAAGCTGTGAAAAGCATAACTGAGCCGGGCCGGGTTGCAACGTTGCCTTGCGACTGAGGTGATGGTGCGCCGAATGCAATTGACTCGTCTTCGGTTTGCCGCCATCAGAAGCGGGTCATTCCGCGGGTCGCTCATGAAAATCGAACTGCGCGCTGTAACCAAATCGTATCGCTCAACACGCGCTCTTAGTCGGGTGTCGCTCGAGATTTCGCCGGGTCAAGTCATCAGCCTGCTGGGCCCTAATGGTGCGGGTAAGACCACTTTGCTCCGTTGCCTGGCGGGCATTGCCGCACCGGATTCCGGCGAGATCTATCTGGATGATCAGGAATTTCGCCGCAATCGCATGGAGCAACGCCAGCGCATTCACACGTTGCCGGATTTCCCGTTTCTTTTTTGGGATCAAACCATCCTGCGCAACCTCGCCATCATTCTTCGACTCTATGACGCTGATGGAGCCGGCGCGGAGGGACGCGTGCTGGAGTTGCTGCGCGAGTTTGATCTGCTGCCCTTGGCCTTGCGCCCCGTGCAGACGCTTTCGCGGGGACAGGCCTACAAGGCCGGCCTGGTGGCAATGATCGCGGCGGATCGCGACATCTGGTTGTTGGATGAACCCTTTGCGTCCGGCATGGACCCGCATGGTATCGATGCGTTCAAGCGTCACGCCCGTGCCGCTGCCAGCCGCGGACGTACGGTGCTTTATTCGACTCAACTTCTGGATGTAGCCGAGCGTTTCGCAGATCGCGTGTGCGTGATTCACAAAGGTGAAATCCACGCGTTTGATACGCTGGACCGACTGCGTGAACAAGCCCGGGACAAGCACAACGTGCTGGAGGAAATGTTCCGTCAGCTGCGCGAAGTGCCCTGATGAAACTCCATTCGCCAGCATTTGCAAGACAACTGCGTCGCACGGTCAGGATGGCCATTCGACGTTCCCCGGAATTGAAACGGGAAGCGCGGCGCACCCATCGCGCCCGGCACTACAGCGCACGGCCCCTCTTTCGCCTGGGGATTTCGGGGCTGGCCGCCTGGCTGACGTGGATTATTGCCAGCCGCACTGGACACTTGAACTCCGCGCTGGTGTTTATCGGGATCTGGCTGTTCGGCTGGATTTCAATTCTGGTCCAGTCCCTGGCGCACCAATTATATCTTTCCCCGGATCTGGCGGCATTCTCCCTTCTCCCCATCGAGGGAAGGGTGGTTCTGCGGCGGCAAATCGAAAAGTTTTTGCGCGGCGCAACCTGGTTGCTCATGGATTCGCTGGCCATGCTCGGGACGTTGGCATGGTTTGCCGAGATTCCATTTCCGCAATGGATCGCCATCCTTCCGATAGCCGTTTTCGCCTGGTTAAGCACGCTGGCATTGGTCAGCCTGGCGATGGTTTACCTTCCCTGGTTGCCGTATCCACTCCTGACAACCGCAGGCACATTCGCGCTGTTCGTGCTTTTCGTCGCCCATTCCCTTGTCGGTCCGGCGTTGCTTGCTGGATTGGACGCCAGCGCGGGCACACTTCGATTATTGCTGCCTACCGCATGGCCGGTTTTCTTGTTCCGTTTGTTATTGCCGAATCCTTCGTGGTTCGAACTGCTCTTTCTCCTGCCCAGCGCCGCGCTCGTCGTCACGCTTCGTCAAACCTATTCCCGTGTGGCCGGAGGCTACGAGTTCTCCGAAGCCATCCAGGATGAGTCTTCGGATATTCTGCCGGAGGAAGAAACGTCGATTGCAACTGCTCATCCCGATGCGCCTTTGCGGGTGGGTTTAACCGCGATTGAGGAAGTGGTGCAAACGCGCCGGTTTCTCGCCGCCGTCTCGTGGCCAAAGGCAGGCTGGCTGGAAGCGCGCTTATGGCAATGGCTGAACGCACGGGAACGTAAGCTGGCTGAGTTCGCGTTTCCGCACTCAATCGAGATTACCAAAGCATGGAAAAAGGTTTTTCAGCATCTGGCGATCGGTTTGGCCATTGGCTTTGCGCTCGGCTGGGTGAATCCGACCGTCAGCTTTTGGGTGATGTGCGCAGCCATGCTGCTCCCCGCGTTGCGCGTCGCGGCCTGCTTTTATGGTAACGGACGCGCCTTCAGTCCGGTGTTTTGCAGTGGCGTCAACATTCAGTTGTATGCAGTTTATCCCATCGGCTACCGGGATTTGTCCCACGTTCTTTTCAAATACTCGTTCGTCCAGTTGCCTTTGGTCGTCGGTTTTCTCATCGTTTGTGGGCTGGTCACGGCTTATTTGTTTCGCTGGCAATTCCCATTGGGCGCGTTACTCGGATTTAAAACGGCGTTTCTTCTGGCAGCGCTGCGGTTGATCTTTGTCGCACTGGCGTTCAGTTCCGGCACCAACGATTCGACGCGACTTTGATTTCACACCTTCCTGCTGATTGCCGTGATTCTCGGGTTTGGCGCGACGTTTCTCGGGCTGGCAATCGCCGGATTGTTTGTGCCGCAACCGATAGCAGCGCTTGGACTTTGGTTGGGGGCCATTCTGAATGCCTGGTTGCTTTGGCGGATTTACGGGTGCTTCTATGATGCGAACCGTTTCGACATCATGAATCTTCCCAAGCAACAACTCTAGCCTCCGCGCCTTCTTGTTTCCCTCGAGGAGAACGGCTAAGCTGGGTTCGTGATTTACGACGCGTCACTTGACGAGTTGCTCCAGAAGGTCTGGGACGGCAAACGCATTAATCAAACTGAGGCGCTGCGGCTTTACAGTTTGCCGTTGGAGGAGTTGGGCGCGTTGGCCGATCGACGGCGGCAACTGGCCAAAGCCAAAGCTTACAACGGACGCGGCAACGAGATCGTCACCTACAACGTCGATCGCAACGTCAACTATACGAACGTCTGCAACGTCTATTGCAAGTTCTGCGCGTTCTATCGCACGGAGAAGGACGATGACTCCTACGTCATTTCGCTTGAGGAGATGGACCGTAAGATCGAGGAAACGCTCGCACTTGGCGGCACGCAGATTCTCATGCAGGGCGGCCATCATCCGAAGTTGACCAAGCAGTGGTATCTGGATTTGCTTTCGCACATCAAAGCGAAGTTCCCGCAGGTGAACATCCATGGCTTCAGCCCGAGCGAGTTCATTCATTTCCGCGAAGTGTTCAACGAGCCGTTGGAGAAAATCATTTCCGATTTCCACGCGGCGGGATTGGGTTCCATTCCCGGTGGCGGCGGAGAAATTCTTGTGGATCGCGTGCGTCAACGCATCGCTCCGTTGAAGGCGATGAGCAATGACTGGCTTGAGGTGATGGATGTGGCGCACCGGCTCGGGCTCTATTCCAGCGCGACGATGATGTTTGGTCACGTGGAAACGCCGGAAGATCGCATCGAGCATTTGGAGCGATTGCGAGCGCAGCAGGACAAATCGCTGGAAAGAGTGCGGAATGCGGAGCGCGGAGTGCGGAACGATAGCGATGCAAATTCTCAACCTTCAACTCTCAACTCTCAACCCGCCGCATTCACTGCGTTCATCTGCTGGACGTTTCAGGCCGAACACACCAAGCTGCGCGCGCCGACCGTGGGTGCGCACGAATATCTCCGCACCCAAGCTCTCGGTCGGATTTATTTGGACAACTTCGAGAACATCCAAAGCTCGTGGGTCACGCAGGGATTGGAGATTGGTCAAGTGGCGCTGAAGTTTGGCGCAAACGATCTGGGCAGCATCATGATCGAGGAGAACGTGGTGTCGCAGGCCGGCACGACCTTCCGCATGACCGTGCCCGACATGCATCGCCTCATCAAAGACCTTGGCTACGAACCGCACCAACGCGATAACTGGTATCGGTTGGTAAATTGAATCTGCCGAGAACCGGGCACGTCGGATGGGACCGCGAATGAGTCCCAAAAGAAAACGACTCGCGCTGTGTCTGGTGGTTGCAACCACGGCAATCGTCCTGGTTACGGTCTCCTTTTCTTCGCCAGTGCCGGATCCACTTTATGAGGGCAAAAAACTCAGTGAATGGATGGATGCCCTTGCGGCGCAGAAGCCGTCACGGTTCGATGAAGCGGTTCGTGCACTCGGTACCAATGCCTTACCGTGCGTCGTTCGAAACCTTGCCTGGAACGACTCCAGGCTCCGCCAGAAATATGGGGACCTTCGGGCAAAGTTACCGCAAACGATTCAGAACCTTCTTCCAAAGCCAAAACCGCTGCTTCAGCGCGTACACGGCGCGAATACCTTTCATTATATCGGCACAAATTCACTGCCAGCGGCTATCGCTTTGTTGCGGCATCCCAGTTCCACCGTCAGAGAGTCGGCGGCGTGGGGGATTTCCAGTTTGCGCCGCCAATCGATGGTTGCAGACCAGGCGATACCAGCCTTGACCGCGGCGCTGGACGACGAAGAATTCGGAGTTCGTTTCCAGGCGGTGTCGGCTTTTCAAGAAATCGGCGCTGCTGGCTCAAACGCTGTCCCAGCCATCACGAAGATTCTGGTCAGCACGGCACAATCCGATTCCTATACAGGCGCTGCGGCCGCCCGGGCATTGGGAAAAATCGGGCCGCCGGCGGAGAGCGCGTTGCCGGCGCTCAAAGCGGCGCTCCTATCGCCCAATTCCTATCTACGCGGTCACGCCGCTGTGGCCATCTGGCGAGTAAGCGGGGATGTTGAGACGGCGTTGCCAGTGCTGCTTCTGGAAATCCCCAACGAGAGCGAGCATTCAAAGTGGGATTGGATCATTGCGCTTGGTGAAATGGGGCCGCAAGCAAAGGCAGCAGTGCCGCAATTGAAACGTGAACTGGCCAATGACAAAGAGCCGTGGGTGTTGAATTACGTGACGAACGCCTTGCGAAAAATCGACCCGCAAGGGTTTGAAAAACCTCCGAAGTAGCAGTCGATTCCGGCTCCGTCACTCTATTGACGAGTCCCAAATACGCTTTCCAAAACCACTTCCTTCGTCTTCCAGATCAGCGCCATCGTGAGCGAAAGCGGGAGCAGCACCAGCAGGAGCAACGACCAGTGACTGACGCGTTGCAGGTGCGCGAGCAACACCACTAACGGCACGGGCAAGTCCGGCATTCGCACGAGAAAGATATACAGCGATGTGAGCGCGAGCAGCATGACCAGCAGGGTGCGATTCAGCACGGTGAACTGACGAGTCTCCTGGCGCAACGTTTCGTCCGGCAACATTTCTCCGAGGCGAGCGACAACGAGGTTCAGGTTGAAAAGAAACAGCAAGCCCGACAATCCCAGCAGCACGACGACCAGGGTGAAAAAGGAGTTTTCCGGAATCCGGTTGAAGAAGTAGAGGAAGGGACTGAGGCCGACGTTTATCACTGCGACCAGCCGCGCCCGGTCGAGTGCGATGCGCCAGGGACGCTCCTGCTTCTGAAATGAGCCGAGTTGCCAGAGTCCAAACAGGAGCAAGCCGGTCGCGGCCACGGCTGGGGCGATACTGAATGCTCGGAACCATCCTGACACGGCCGTGCCCACGCAAATGATGAGTGCTGCCGGCAACCCCCAGAACAAGGCCGACAGGCCGCGCACGAGTCGGCCCAGCGAGCGGAGCAATTCGGGATTGGGCGGAAGCTCAGACATGAGGCATGGAAACCCTGAACTTTGAACGTTGAACTTCGAACGTTGAACTCACAGAGCTACCGACACTTTCAAGGTTCAAAGTTCGAAGTTCAAGGTTCAAGGTTTCCGGTGGCAGGACGATCAGTTCAGAACGAGAGATACGTATACGCCTTCAGCCCACGTTCGTAATCATCCAACAACCGCATCGCTTCGGACGGCTTCATGCGGTCGGACTTGATGGCTTCGTCCATCTGGGCCTTCATCAAACGCTTCAACTCGTTCTCGTCGTATTGCACGGACGCAAGACACTGGACGATGGTGCTGCCTTCGATGATTTCTTCAACGTAGTAACCGGTGGGTTCGTCGGGGTCGAGGAAGACGTGCACTTCATTGACGCGACCGAAAAGATTGTGCAGGTCGCCCATGATGTCCTGATACGCGCCCATCAGGAAGAAGCCGAGGTAGTAAGGCTCGGGCTTGCCCTCACCGTTAGTGTTCAACTTGTGGAGCGGCAATGTATCGCGCACGTCGCGCAGGTCGATGAACTTGTTGATCTGGCCGTCCGAATCGCACGTGATGTCCACCAGCGTGGCTTCTCGAGTCGGGCGTTCATCCAGCCGGCCAATCGGCATGATGGGGAACAATTGTCCCAGCGCCCAGTGATCGAGCAGTGACTGGAACACGGAGAAGTTGCAGAGGTATTGATCGCCGAGGCTGTCTTCGAGCTTGCGGATTTCCTCCGGGATGTAGGCCTGGCCTTTAAAACTCTCGACGACTTCCTGGCTGATTTCCCAGTAGAGATTTTCAATCTTCGCTTTGTCGGGCAAATCCATCATGCCCAGCGTGAACATGTGCTGGGCATCGTCGCGGCGTTCCTGGGCGTCGTGATACGCTTCGAGCTTGTTGAGCTTGGCGAGGTTCTTTTTGATGTCGAGCAACTCGCGGACGATGGCGTGCTCGTTGTCGCCGTAGGTGAAGGTAATGTCGGGCCGCGTCTTGTGAATGGCGCCGAACACTTCCACGATGAGCACGCTGTGATGCGCGACGATGGCGCGTCCGCTCTCGCTGATGATGTCCGGGTGCGGCACTTTCTCGGCATTGCAGACATCGGCCACGTAGTAAATGATGTCGTTGGTGTATTCCTGAAGCGAGTAATTGGTGGAGCTATCAAACGCCGACCGGCTGCCGTCGTAATCGACGCCAAGGCCGCCGCCCACGTCGAGGTATTGGATGGCGAATCCCATCTTGTGCAGCTTGGCGTAAAAGCGCGCCGCTTCCTGCACCGCCTTCTTGACCGTGAGAATATCCGGGACCTGCGAGCCGATGTGGAAATGCACCAGCTTGAGGCAATGGCCAAGATTCTCGGCCTTCAACATTTCGGTGGCTGACAAAATCTCCGCCGTACTCAAGCCGAACTTGGCGTTCTCGCCGCCACTTTCGGCCCAGCGGCCCGCGCCTTTTGCGAGCAACCGCGCGCGAATGCCCAGCATCGGTTCGACGTTCAGTTGCTTTGAAACGGCGATGATCTGGCGCAGCTCTTCGAGTTTCTCGACCACCATGATGACGCGCTTGCCCAGCTTGATGCCGAGTAAAGCCATTTTGATGAACTCGCTATCCTTGTAGCCGTTGCAAACGATGAGGCAACCCATGTGATTCTGCAACGCAAGGCCCGCAAACAATTCCGGTTTGCTACCCACTTCGAGACCGAAGTCGAATGGCTTGCCGGCATCGAGAATCTCTTCCACGACTTCGCGGAGTTGATTCACCTTGATGGGAAATACGCCATGGTATTTGCCCTGATAGTTGAACTCGGCAATGGAACTGCGGAACGCCAGGTTGATGGACTCGACGCGATGCCGAAGAATGTCCTGGAAACGGATGAGCAACGGAAACTTGAGGCCACGGCTCTTCGCTTCCTCGATGACGTCGGTGATATCCACCGCCGTGCCGCCGTCCTGAAGGGGACGCGCCACCACATGCCCGGCATCATTGATGTCAAAATACTTCGCACCCCAGCGCTGGATGTTATAGAGGTTGCGCGCCGCGTTGATGTCCCATTGCGGCGTGGCGTCAGAGGAATTGCTCATCTAAGTTCAATCAATTCGAGCGCACTATAAAAAGCTGCGCGCAGAAAGCAACCAACAAGCATCACTTGAAACTCGGCGATGGGTTCGTAGCATCGCACGGTGGCATCTGCGGTTCAGTCAGGTCGCAAACGATTCGCGCGCTGGTTCGGGCGCGTCGTGCTTGCCTTGTTGGCGCTCTACATCGTGTTGCTGATTCCAGAATCAGAACCACCACAACCCAAAGGCGCGGGGAAAGAGCCGTTCCGCTGGAATCGGGATGCCTTCTGGAAGGAACTGGAGACACGACTCCGCGAGGCGCGAGGATTGACGCCGGAGGAACGGCTTGCTCGTTTTGACGCAGCGTTCGAGAAAGTGCAGTCGGCGCTCAACCGCGTGGCGGAAACCAGGCTGCCGCCAGACGCACCGGAATTTGATACGTTGGAAGCAGCGTTCTTTGACCTCGCGCCGGTCGCCGCAGTGTGTCCCGAACGATTGCCCAACTTGCACGCCGCCGCCGGGCGGATGCGACACCTGGTCAAATGGCAATCCGAACAATGGCCGGGTACCGAGGAGGCGCGTCGTCGCCTTTACCGCTTGCTCTACGGCAGCCGGGCCGCGGTGGAAGAAGTCCTGTTGCAAGTGCCACCCACCACCAATGCCTTGGAGGGGGCCGACAGTTACGACCATCAACAAACGCCCAGCGCGGAAATGCTCGGTCTGAAAATTCACAGTGGCGACATCCTGGTCTCTCGCGGCGGTGCGGCCACCTCCGCGTTGATTGCGCGCGGCAATGATTATCCCGGGAACTTTTCGCACATTGCACTCGTGCACGTCGATGAACAGACGCGGAAGGTTTCGGTCATCGAATCTCATATCGAAAGCGGCGTGAGCGTGCGCCCCATCGAACCTTACCTCGCTGAAACCAAGTTGCGCATCATGGTGCTGCGCTTGCGCGGAAATCTTCCTGCGATGGTGGCCGACCCGCTACTGCCACACCGCGCCGCGTCGCGGGCATTGAGTAACTCCCTGGCACGCCATATTCCCTACGACTTCGCGATGGAGCATTCGGATCCCAGCAAACAATTCTGCTCGGAAGTCGCGACGGCTGCCTATCAACCTCTCGGCATAACGTTGTGGACTCATCTGTCACAGCTCTCGACACGGGGTGTCACGTCGTGGCTGGCGGCGCTTGGGGTGCGTAATTTTGAAAGCCAGGAGCCGTCCGATTTGGAGTATGACCCGCAGTTGCGCGTGGTCGCCGAGTGGCGTGATCCCGACGCCTTGTTGAAGGACCACGTGGACAATGCAGTGATCGACGTGATGCTCGAACGCGCGGAGCGCGGTGAGAAGCTGAGTTACAACCGGTGGATGCTGCCAGTGGCGCGACTGGCCAAAGCCTGGAGTGTGCTGCTGAATTGTTTTGGCAAAGTTGGCCCGATTCCCGAGGGCATGAGCGCGACCGTCGCGCTACGAGCCGACAAGCTGACGCAGGACCATGGCGACTTGACGGCTTGGCTTAATCCGCAGGTGCAGGCGTTCCGAACTCAGCATGGTTACACCCCGCCGTATTGGGAACTGGTGCGCATGGCCCGGGAAGCGCAACAAGGTTTGGTCATGCGAAGACGTCTCGGCATGCAAGCACCAGCGTCACCTTGAAACAAAAGCGTTTTAACTGACGGCACATTGTGCTCTCATCCCGCCCTATGCCGAACCCTTCACTGTCAGCAATGGTCAGATACTGCGACCGCCTCCTGCGCACCGCGGAAATGGGTGATTACAACGGTGCGGTGAATGGACTGCAGGTGGAGAATTCCGGGAAGGTCACGCGCATTGCGGCGACCGTCGATGCCAGTCTGGCCACGGTGAAGTTGGCCATCAATGCGAAGGCGGATTTGCTGATCGTACACCACGGTTTGTTCTGGTCGCCCTCGCATCCATGGACCGGAAAGAAGTATGAACTCATCCGCCTGCTGATGCAGAACGACATCGCAATTTATAGTTCGCACCTGCCATTGGATGCCCATCCCCAACTGGGCAACAACGCTCAGCTTTGCGCCACGCTTGGGTTCAAGAAACTGAAGCCCTTTTTTCCGAGCCAAGGCCAAAGCATCGGGCTTCAGGCGGTCACCTCAATTTTCCGTGAGGAATTGGGCTCTCGCCTGGCGCGTGCGACGGGCACTCGACCCTTGGTGATACCAGGTGGCCCGAGAATCTGTCGGCGCATTGGCGTGGTGACGGGTGGAGCCGGTGGCGACTTGAAGCAAGCCGCTATCGAGGGCGTGGACACGTTCATCACTGGCGAAGGACCACACTGGACTTATGCCATGGCGGAGGAACTGGGTATCAACGTTCTTTACGGCGGGCACTACGCGACGGAGACCTTCGGCGTCAAAGCATTGGCGGCGCATCTTTCCAAAAAATTTCGCGTGCCGTGGACGTTCCTGGACCATCCAACTGGATTGTGAATGTTGAATCGCGGCTAGACCGCCCATGAACGTTTGGTAGGGACGCGTTCCACCGCGTTCCAAACTTGTGAACGGAAAGATGGGGACGCGGTGGAACGCGTCCCTACCAGTGCCAGGGTTTGATAAAACGCAGGCGATCACTTTTCAAGATTGGAAAAGAGAGTGGATCAACCATCTGACACCAGCAGTTTTGCCAGCCGTGGCCGACTCAACAAACCATGGTTGTGGTTGGCGGTTGCTTCGTTCGCCGTGACGCTTTGCGCGAACGTGTTTCTCGAAATCTCGGCCGGAGAACAATTCGGCAACATCAACTTCAAGACGGAGCTCCTTCGCGCGGTACTCACCGGCAGCGTTGTGACGGGACTGGTTTGGGTGCTGTCAGTTTTTCGACACCGTGACGAGTCCGACGGCAAACCCGTTCTGTCCTTGTTTTTGTTAGGGGCAGGTTTGGCGCTTATTCTCTTCACTTTATTGTTCTATACCGTGGAGAACTATCGGGGGAAACGCGCGTGGCTGAAATGCTGGCAGACTTCCGTGGCGCGCGGTGAAAAACTGACGCTGGCGGAGCTGGCGCCACCGGCTGTGCCTGACGACAAGAACTTCGCCATGGACTCCATCTGGGTCGAGGCCGTTACCACTCAGATGGGGGCCGAAAAAGCAATGACCTGGTACGGTGACCGGGTTCGCGCTTTCGGTGAAACGAACAAGGCTCGTCTTTTCGACCTGAAGGCAGAGCTACCGGAGGTTTTGTGGATGACCAGTAACGAATCCGGTCGTTGGCAGCTGGCGACAACAACCGATCTCACTCTCTGGCAGGACTACTATCGGCGACTGGCGCACCGAACCAATTACTTTCTAATTCCTTCAAAACCACGATCTCCAGCGGAGGATGTGTTGCTGGCGTTAAGCCGGAACAACAACATCATCGAGCAATTGCGGGAGGCGAGTGCACTACCTTACGCGCGATTCCCGCTAGATTATGCGAGTAAGAATCCCGGGGAGATTCTGTTGCCTCATCTGTCCATGCTGAAAAGCGTTATCTTCGTCCTGCGACTGCGCACGAGCGCAGAATTGCAAGCAGGGAGTTCCGATTCAGCACTGGACGACATCGTGCTCATGATGCGTTTCAACGATCTGATCCGGGATGAACCATTTTTGATCTCGCAACTCATCCACATCGCGATGTTCCAGATCGAGGTTCAGCCAATCTGGGAAGGCCTGGCGGATCAACGATGGAATGATCCCCAACTAGCTCACTTAGACGCCCACCTGGCGCAGTTTGATTTCTTGAAGTCTTATACCAATGTCATGGCTCGCGAAAAAGCGAGTGTATGCCAGATCGTTGACTATTTGGAGCGCAACCGGCGGGACCTGAAAGGTGCTTACGAACCCCTTGGACCATTGCTCCCACTCCCGAGAGGTTTTCGTGAGAATGAAGCTTTGTTGAATTGTTTTGCCCTGGCCATCCCACGGGGCTGGTTCGATCAGAACAAGGCCACGGTTTGGCGTTTCTATGACGAACATGTTGATCGTGCTATTGATTTAGCGCACCGAACCTACTCATCGTCGAATGCCGTTCAGTTGTCAGGTGCGGCGAGTCGACTGGGAGCCGCTCCTTCCCCCTACAACCGGCTTGCAAACATGCTGCTTCCTGCCTTGACCCAGGCTGCGAAAAAATTCGTGTTCGCCCAAGAGACGTTAGACTTTGCGCGCCTTGCCATCGCCCTGGAACGCTATCGCCTGGCGAATGGGCGATTCCCTGAGAAACTTGATGCGCTATCTCCCAAATTCCTTGGGCAGATTCCGCACGACCTTATCACCGGCAAGCCCTTGAAGTATCGCCGAACGGAGGACGGCAGTTTCATCCTTTACTCGGTCGGGTGGAATGCGACCGACGATGCAGGTAAGGTCAGTCAGATACCTGGCGGCGCACCCAATCCTGAATTGGGCGACTGGGTTTGGCGGTATCCACAATCGAAGCTACAGCTTTGAGGGCGTGTCGGGTGCACAAAGAAAAAACGGCGCTTGCGGTTGGCAAGCGCCGTTGGTCCACCAGGTTGACCGACTAAAGTTTGATCTTGTAGAAATGGCTCGTACCGCTGAGTGCGGTGGTCGCCTTGAATGATCCCGCTCCCACGTCCGACAGCGTAGCCGCATTATCATCGGCAAACGTGCCGGTGGCAGTCGCAGTGCTTTGGAGCTTGAAGTCGGTCGCGACTTTGTCTGTCGGGCCACTGAAGGTGATCTCAACATTGCCGCCGACGATCTGAATGCCGGTGATTTGGATCTGAATCGGCGCAGACCCGATCGTTTCGACGCGGAGGTCGTCAATGATGCCGAAGCTCATGGCGGCCGGGTTCGGGAACGACGTCGCGCTGTTGTTGAAGTTATCCGCCCAGCCGACGAAGACGTTTGGCCCGAGGGTCGCGAAGCTGTCGGGGACCGCGGCGATGGGGATGCCGTCAATCACCCAATACACCGTGTTGGTTTCATAGCCGATGACGACGGTGTGCCAGGAGACGCCAAACGCACCTGCTTCACTCGTGCCCGCCTGCGCGGAGTACGCAGTGACCTGCGCCTGTGGTGCCTGAATGCCGCCCCAGATGGAGTAGTAGTCATTGCCCGAGGAGCGCGGTGTTTCGGCCTCAGTGTCAGCGGCAGCATAAACGCCGTAATCACCGGTCAGCTGGATGTTGCCGGCGTAAGCGCTGGTATCGCCGACGGAGAGGGTCGAAGCGCCATCGCCGCTCATGTCGAACCAGATGCCGTCCGCGGTGCCGAAAAAGAACTGCGCGTGGTCGCCGGTGGTGCCAACGCCGCCCGTGAGGTGGTAGGTGGAACCGGAGCCGCCCTGGAACAGCGGGCCGTTGTAGTTGTTCCACGCCTTGAAGCGCAGGCGGTAATCTCCAGTGAGACTGAGGCCCGTGGGCGAGGTACTGATGGCGTTCCGGGAAAGGTTGGCCGCGAGGTTGGCGCGGAACACCAGACCCTTGGTCGTGCCGCCGGGTTTGGACGGCGGCACATACCCGGTAACACTGTAATCTTCAGCGAACGTTGCCGAGGCATTGGCGCCGTCAAACGCGTTGACCGTCCAAAGTCCCGAGGAATCGGTATCAAAGTTGTCTGCGAACAGCACCGTCCCGGCGGGATAATCGTCTTCAATGACGGTCACGTTGGTGGCCGAGGGAGTGCCGCTGATGTACCCGGTGCCGGCGCCGATGGCGACACCCAGGGTCTCGTTGCCTTCGTAGTTGTCATCATCAATGGGCGTAACAAAAGCCGTGACCGTGACGGCATCGGCCGCGAGCGCGACGCTCGCCGGGGCATTGTAATCCGCACTGGCGGTCGCCGTGCCGGAGTAAGCGAGGTTGATATCCAGCGCCGAGCTGAGGAGACCCTTGCGGGTGAGGGTGAAGCTCAGCTTCTGCGCGGAGTAACCTTCGAGCAGGCGCGTCTCGCCCGTGGCCGATGCGAGCGTGATGGTGGCGGGCTCATCGTCAAGGATGTTGACCGTCGCCGCGCCCGTGCCAATGGCGTAATCCGGGCTGCCGCCGATCGTCAGAATAGCCGTCTCGGTAAACTCGACTTCCGAATCGTCGGTGACCGCCACCGTGAGGTTGGTCGAAATCGCGCCGGCCTGGAACGTTACCGAGCCCGGCAACGCGACGTAGTCCCCACCCCCGCCGGCAGTCGCCGTGCCGCCCATGGTGTAATTGACCGTCAGCGGCAGTCCGAGGTCGCCTGTGCGTGTGATTGTGAAGACGCCGTTGACCGGGCCGGCTTCGTTGGCTGTGGGCGTCGCAGCCGTTACGTTGACGACCGTGGACGGCGCGACCAGGGCAAAGGTGCCGTCTGATTTGGTGATCGCGGTCTTGCTGCCGCCGGGCGAGAAGGTGCGGAGCAGTTCATTGCCGTTGTTGGCGACGTAAAGATTCCCGGCGGCGTCCCAATCGACCGAGCGCGAGGTGATCGCGCCACTTTGGGTGAAGGTCACCACCAGATTGGAGTTCGACAGGTCGGGCACGCCGTTGGTCAAACCGAGGATGACGGTTTTGCGGTCGGACCGGAAGATGGCCAGTTTGCTGCCGTCTGGCGAGATCCGGATGCTGCGGGTGAGGCGAAATGCGTCATTGGTCCCGCTGACCGAGGTGTAAAGCTGCGTTCCCGACGGACTGAAAACCTGCAACCCGGGCACGCCCGCGACGACCACATCGCGATAAAAATGCACAAAGATGTTGCCGGTGACCGGATCCACATCAAGGTCGGAATCCTGCTCGGCCGCAAGGCCCGCCCGAAACAGCGGCGTAGGCACCGTCGCTACGGGCAAGGGCGCTTCCGGCGTGGCTCCGCCATTGATATCCCAGCGCAGCACGTAGTTGTCACCCGCAGGCCACTGACCATCAATACCAAGAACGGATAGTGTGCCTGCAGCGAGCGAGCCGGTTACTTTGACACCGTAAACGACGGTATGCAGATCGGAACGAACCGTGTTACCCACGCCCTCCAGCACCAGTCCGCCAAGGGTAAGATTCGGATCAATGCGCGCGAGCGCGCCCAGGGGATTGTTCGCGTTCGGGATGTAAACATAATCGTCCTCTCCAACCACGAGTTTCCAGGGGTCGTAAGCACTATTGACACTGAAGAAAAAGCTGCTGCCGTTCTCGCCAACGATGCTATCAAGGCCGCCTTTCAACCCGGTGTTGCCTTGCCCCAGCGCATCGCTCAAGTCGGCGTTCAGGGCGTAGATGCCCTTGTTGATGGTGCGTCCGCTTGCCGTTGTGCCTCCCAACGACGCGTTGCCCATCTCCAACACGTAAACGCGTCCGAAGGCCGGGCTGGCCGGGTTGCGGTTCACCGTTGTGCTGCGCGGTTGGTAGAACTGGTTGAACACATTGTTGTCGTCACTGATCTGCGTCCACACCTGCGCGGTGGATTTTGTGACGTGAATTTCCCACGAGGTATGCGCGCCCAGTGAAAAACTGGCCACGCCTTTGGGCAGCGCGCCCAGGTCGTTCGTGTTTCCGGGACCACCGCCATCGAAGATGACTTTCACGTTGTCCGCCGATTCATTCAGGATGAATGAAATGGTGCCTGCGTTATTGGTGATGCCGGAAGCGTACGGCGTGGCTCGCAACGCCGACGGCGTGGCGCACATCAGCAATCCGAGGGCCGCGCCGAGGGCGACGCGCTGGGTGTTTCTTGGGTTCCTAGGAGTGTCTGTTCGGTTCGTAATGGTTTGCGGCTGAAAGTGGGTTCGCGGAAATGTTAAAGCGGCGACGATTATTTGGGGCGGGTGGAGTGATCCTGCATCCAGGCCACATCCACGCTGTTTGCTGCGGGAGTCACCGAGCTGCCGTCGTAACCCGTGCTCTTGATGGGGGAGCAGGTGCGCCCGTCCCTCCAACGATGAATTTCAGAGTGGCCATCCGCGAAGGAGAGGCCACCGGCGTTTCCGTGGTACCAGCCCGGCATGTCAACCCAGCCATAAGCCGCAGGGGCGAGGGGTTTGTAGCCGGCCATATTCTGCAAATAGTTCCCCCAGTTGATCATGTCCTCCCGTCCATCGAGGAAGACAAACACCTGGGTGGGACCGGGCACGGACAACTGGCTGAATTTCAGGTAAACCCGGTAGGGAATCATGCCCCCCGTCGAGATGGCTTCACCGGCGAAGCCGCCTACGAAAGCGTTCATCGCCATGGTGCGGATCCGCGGACGGAACTGGCCCCCCACGGTGACGCCCGAACGATCCGCCGGACATCGCCAGATGCCGAGGTTCTTCCCGCAATAAGGCCACATCGGGCTTTTGTAAATGTCTACGTTGGGATCGTAGTTGGAAGGATTCCCGGCGTTAAAATCCATTTTGCCGGTGACCCAGGTGGAAGCCCAGCTCGGATGGGCGGGGTCGCTCAGATGGCTCACGTGCGCGCTCGCATAAAGTAGTGAGTCGTTGTTGTCCTCGGAGTACATGCGCCAGGCAAGGCTCAGCTGCCGGTGGCTGTTCATGCAGTGCACCCCCTGCGCCTTGAGCCGGGCCCGCGACAGCGCCGGCAACAGCATCGCCGCCAGAATGGCAATAATCGCAATAACCACGAGCAGTTCAATCAGAGTGAATGCTGACCGCATTGCCGTTGAGCCTGGCAGTGTCCAGCAGGGGAAGATCGATTTGTTAGTCCGCATTGTTCTCTGGGCAACGTCAGCCTCGTTGGCGTGTTCTGGCGCGGCAACGCGCAGCAGTCCGGTGGTTTTTCGAAATCGCTTCGCCAAGCAAAGCACGACTAGAATCATGCACACGCTCTCCATCGATTCAAGCAAACCTGCATGGTCGGGTTAGACATAATCATGTGAGGGATGAGTGTAGCTCTTGTCTCAGCCATTGGGCAAGAGTCGGGATTTATCTATTAGACAAATTTTAATCCCGTGTGCGTCCTGATTACGAAAGACCATTAATGCCGGCCAATTTAGAGAGGCTCTACGACGATCACGCCCAGGCGTTGTTCGCCTTCCTATTGAATTTCACCCGCGACGAAGCGGACACGCGCGATGTGCTTCAGGACGTTTTCATAAGGCTGGCGCGCAAGCCCGAGTTGCTCGACGCCGCCCGCGACGAACGTGCCTTCCTCCTGCGCCTGGCTCACAACGCGGCCATTGACCTGATGCGGCGACGTGGCACGCGTGACCAGCATCACGAGCGATATGGCGTGGAACAAATTTCTGCCTTCGCACCAGGTGACGACCCGGACCAGGCCGCGTTCCGACAGGAATTGAGCGCAGCGCTGGGCGAACTCCCGTCGGATCAGCGTGCCGTGGTTCATCTTAAACTCTGGGAAGGTCTCACCTTTGAAGAAATCGCGACGACACTCGAGATTCCGCTAAATACCGCGGCCAGCCGGTATCGCTATGGTTTAGACAAATTGCGCGCCCGGCTGCGTCCCCTTTACGACGAGATCAAATGAACGACGACTTTGAAAAACGGTTGCAGCAGGTTACCCCACGCCAAGTCCCGTCTGGCTGGCGCCAGGAGATCCTGGCTGCGGCAAAACAAGCCGAGACACCGCGGGAGACATCAGTCCTCGCACGCCCCAACTGGCTCGCCGCGCTCATGGATCAACTTGCCGTGCTGCTTCGTCCGCAACGCGCTGCCTGGGCTGCCCTGGCGACCCTCTGGATTGTCATCATGCTGTTGAATCGGTCTGGCGATTCAGACGCGACGACAGCCATGACCGCATCGATTCCGGCGGCCCAGGCGCGAATGGCGTTGCAGCAAAAGCAATTTTTGATGGTGGAACTGGCGGGCCACACTGATCTGCGGGCGGCGGCCCAACCCCAGGCGGTTTCACCCGGTCCACGGAGTCAACGGCGAGAAGGAGCGGCGGCAGCGTAAGGATTATCATGAACGGAAAGACGAAAAGTCTGGCGGGCATTTGGGAGAAGTCGGGGAACGAGCCGCGTCATTTCTTTTTCTGGCTCATGCTGCTGTCGCCGGTGGTTTATGTGATGGCGTTGTTGATGGTCGGCTTCGCGGGCAACCCGCCGCCATTCAGCAAATGGTTTGCGCTGGCCGGCCTCGTGGGTTTCTTCATTGGCGTGCCGGCATTCGTGTTGTCGTGGATTCCGCCCCTCCGGCAATGGTTCACCCGGCTGCTGCGTCACAAGCTGCTGGTGTTCGCTGGTCTGGTCACGTTGATCGCGCTGTTTTACGCTGTGGAAAACTGGCGGGGGCGGACCGCCTGGAACCATTTCCGCCGCGAATGGGAGGCGCGCGGCGTGGAGTTCGCCCTGGACAAGATCGTGCCGCCACCGATTCCCGAAGCGGAGAATATGTATGAGGCCGAGCCGTGGCGAGGGTTTCATTTCATCAGGTCCGGGGGAATTCTCTTCGAGAATACAAACATCCAGAGCGAAGTCTGGTTCGATATCACCGGACCGAAGCGCCGGGAAGCTCCCGAGGGAACGGACCTTTTCCTCGCGCGGCAGGTGAAGCTGGAGGAGTGGCAGAATTTTTATCGCGGAACGAACAATCAGTTTACGTCAGCCGGCGGCGGTCTGACCAATTACTTTCCCGTTGCTGCCGCACCGCAGACACCGGCCCAGGATGTCCTCCTGGCCTTGAGCAAGTTTGAGGATCGCCTCAATCAAATCCGAACCGCGGCGCAACGCCCGAAGGCTCGCTTCTGGGTCAACTATGAGGACGGTTTCGGCGCGCTGATTCCTCATCTGGCAAAGTTCAAGAGCATTGCCACATATCTCCGTCTGCGGTCCACGGCCCTGCTCGCTGATGGTCAGACGGACGCGGCCTTTGACGACCTCATGCTGGCGTTCCGGTTGGACAAAGCCCTGCAGGACGAGCCGATTCTGATCTCGCATCTGGTTCGCATCGCCGTGTTACAAGTCAATCTTTCCACCCTTTGGGAAGGCCTGGCGAGCCATCGTTGGACCGATGCGCAGTTGGCCGCGTTCGAGGCGGAACTGGCTGGGATTGACGTGTTGGCCGAGTACCAAAACGGTATGAACGGGGAGCGTTACTTCTCGATGTGGTGTGTGGATTTTCTGTATCGCACAGGTGACTTGAACTCCATTGGCGGATCCGCTGAACCCGGTAACTACAGCCTCGGTGATCAACTCATAGCGGCCAATAACAAGGCTACTTTCCACCTGATCCCACGAGGATGGTTCGACCAGAACAAGGTGTCCCTCGGAAAAATGCACGTCGATTACATTCGTCCGATGGTGGACGTGGAAAAGCAACTGGTGCCACCCGCCAATTTGCGCCGCACCTCCGCAGCGATGAGTTCATATCGTCCCACGCCCTACAATCTGTTCGCCGGCCTGCTGCTGCCCGCTTTGGAGGGGGCGTCGAAGAAATCGGCCGTGGCTCAAACCTACGTTAATTTCGCCCGCATCGCCTGCGCCCTGGAACGATACCGCCTCGCCAACGGGAATTATCCCGAAGCCTTGGATGTGTTGGCGCCGAAGTTCATTTCCAAACTGCCGCATGATGTCATCAACGGACAACCATTGAAATACCGCCGCAACGCCGACGGTTCGTTCGTGCTCTACTCCGTCGGCTGGAACGAAACCGACGACGGTGGACAGGTAGTCAGGCTGACCAACAAGAATGGCAAGGAAGGCGGAGTGGACCAGGACAAAGGCGACTGGGTCTGGCAGTTGCCGAAGCGGTGATGCATTTGTGCTGGAGCCTGTGATTCGCTGCGTGAAACGAATTTGGTTTTGTCCTGTCGGTTGCTGGCTGGAGACGAAAGCGATGAGAAGCAGAATCATAATGGTTGCGCCGGTCGGCCTGTTGCTGGTTCTGGGGCTGGCTGTGTTGGTGAGGCGCGATGAGCCCACACCATTGCCGACAAAGGAAGTGGCGCTCCAGGACATTCAACCGGTGGAACCCGGATCGCGCCTTCCTTCGTTGAGTCATCAGCATGTTGACCAGACGGATTTGAGTGAAACGGTCACGAACCCGCCAGTTGTGACCAATCTTTTTGCTCGTCTGGCAGAAAGTGACATCCCGCGCGTGAGCCGCGAGCAACTGGAGGGTTATCTCAACCAAAACCAACGGAGCGCAGGAGCTTTGCTTGGGGCCTTGCGCGCTTCTGGTGACAATTCACTACTCGCGGAAGCCAAGGAAAAGTTTCCTCATGATCCCAGAGTCCAGTTTGCCGCCGCTTTCAAGACGGACTCTCCGGCGGAACGTCAGCATTGGCTCGAAAAGTTCAGGGACTCGGACAGTGGAAATGCGCTTCCTGATTATCTGTTGGCGGCGGATCATTTCAAGGCCGGCCAGACCGAGCAGGCCTTGCAGGACATCAATTCCGCATCGGCGAAGCCCGCCGTTGAGAACTACCTCGTGGATTTCATTCAGAACGCTGAAGAAGCGTACATCGCTGCCGGCTTTTCAGTGGACGAAGCCAAAGCGATCGCGGCGACCTCCGCGTTGCTTCCGGAGCAAGCGAGACTGAAACAGGTCGGTACCGAGCTCGTAGAGTTGGCGAAGCGTTATCGGCAGGCCGGCGACGAAGCATCGGCGCACGCCGTTCTCGAAATGGGCCTGAACCTCGGGCTGCGGCTTGATCAATCAGCGCAGCCCACGCTGATCCAGGAACTGGTCGGCATCGCCATCCAAAAGATGGTGCTGAATGCGATGAACCCGGCCGGACCTTACGGCGATTCCGGCTTAACCGTGCAAAACCAGATTGAAGCATTGAATGCCCGTCGCAATGCTTACAAGGAGCTGACCTCAAAATCCGAACCGCTTCTGAGGACGATGTCCGATCAGGAATTGGCCCGCTATTTCGACCGCGTAAAACTTTTTGGCGACCCGGCTGCGATGCGTTGGGTTTTGAGCAGAGCTCCCGTGCCGTGAGAGGTCGCAGAGTCACCTCAAAAGGTGACGGACTTGAGCTGGATCACTGGTTGGCGGCTGGCAGGCCTTGCCGGTGCAGAGATAAACCACCGGGCCATCCTTCGCGGGTAAGGTGCGGGCAAATTCCTCCACCGCGCCGGTGTTGCCGAGGACGACTTTATTTGGCTGATACAGCGAGTGGGCGGCGTGAGCCAACTCCCGCGCTTTGATGGATTGTGGGTCGCCGGCAATCACCACCCGGCGAGGTTCTTCCAGGGAGAACTCCAGCGCGAGGATCATGTAGGGCATGGCTTGTGGAATCTTTTCCAATCGCGGTGAGGACAGTCTGAGGGTGGCTTCAGCAGGCTGTCGGAAATCGGCGCGGTCTGTAATGAAGGCAAGTTTCAGCAGGGCGAGCGTGGCGACGGAATTACCCGAAGGCTCGGCGCCGTCGTAGTCATCCTTCACGCGAAGGATCAGATCAGGCGAACCCGCGCTTTGCCAGAAGCCGCCGTTTTCGGGGTCGTAAAACTTCGCAATCATGGCCTCGGCCAGTGCGATGGCGAAGTCAAGATGCCGGGGACTGAGCGTGGCCTCATAAAGTTGAATGACGCCGTCGAGTTGAAAGGCGTAGGCTTCGAGAAGTTGCACGTTGTCGCGCTCACCATCGCGCCAACGGTGGTAAAGAGTGCCGGTCGGGACGCGTTCCACCGCGGCTCCATCGCTGGGATTTGATTTTGGGACGGCGCGCAAGCCGTCACTACCAACCCAAAGTTTTGCCTGGATAAATGCCAGGTTCTTTTCCGCGGAAGTGCGATATTTTTCGTCGCCCAGCACGGCGTAAGCACGCGCGAACGCCCCCAGCATCAATCCGTTCCACGAGGCAAGGATTTTGTCGTCCAGATGCGGGCGGATGCGCTTGCTGCGCACTTCAGACATTTTCTTTTTTGCCGAGTCGAGCAAGGCTTGATCGGCGGAGGGAACATTCGATTGCACTATGCTCAGCACGTTCTGTCCCGCCAAAGGCTGCGGGTGACTGTGGTCAACGAAGTTTCCTTCTTTGGTGATACCAAAGTAGCGGGCGGCCACGTTGAATTCCTCGGGGGAGAGGAGCTTCGCCAACTCGTCATGCGTCCAGCAGTAGAACTTGCCTTCGTGCCCTTCGCTGTCGGCGTCTTCTGCCGAATAGAAACCGCCTTCCGGATGCGTCATGTCACGCAGGACGTAATCGAGAATATCTCGCACCACCTCCGCATGACGTGGGTCGCCGCTGACCAGGTAAGCGTCGAGGTAAAGCTGCGCCAGTTGCGCATTGTCGTAGAGCATCTTCTCGAAATGCGGCACCAGCCACTGGGCATCCACGGAGTAACGCGCAAAGCCGCCCCCGAGTTGATCGTGAATGCCGCCCGCGGCCATTTTGTCACAGGTGGTCAACACCATCTGCTTGGCTTCGTCGTCGTTGAATCGTTTCGCATAACGCAGCAGCAGGATGGGCATGCTGGGTTGAGGAAACTTCGGCGCATTGCCAAAACCACCGTTCTGCGGGTCGTAGGCCTCCTTGAACATCAAGCCGGCCCGCCGCACGGCTTCAGGCGTGAGCAGAATATTGCCTCCGTTCGTGCTCGTCGTCGCCAACTCCAGGCGCGCATGGATCTCGTCCGCAGACGCGGCCACTTCGGCCCCTCGCTCTTTCCATACGTTCACAATTTGTTCCAGCACGGACCGAAAACTGCCGCGACCATAGCGATTGTCCGGAGGAAAATACGTTCCTCCAAAAAACGGCTTCCGATCGGGTGTGAGAAAGACATTCAACGGCCAGCCGCCACTGCCCGTGGTGGATTGCACGAACGTCATGTAAATCTTATCTACATCCGGACGTTCTTCGCGGTCCACTTTGATGCTGACAAAATGCTCGTTCAGATAGGCCCCGATCGTTTCGTCCTCGAAAGACTCACGCTCCATGACATGACACCAATGACACGTGGAGTAGCCGATGCTCAGGAAGATGGGTTTGTTTTCCGCTTTGGCTTTGGCAAAGGCTTCGTCGCCCCAGGCGAACCAGTTCACCGGATTGTGCGCGTGCTGGAGCAGGTAGGGGGATTTTTCCTGCGCAAGGCGGTTCGTGTGCCTGGCTGCGGCGGGTGTATTCGTGCTCACGGTGACGGTCCTGGTTTTATTGCCGACGTTCGGTTGACATGCCGACAACCCGGCAACGCTCAATAGCGTCAGGGTCACGCGGGTTACCGAATGCATTTCAGAGAATAGTCTGCTGGCAGGTCCGGGGCAAAAGTTTCGTCATTCCAGTGGGAGCAGCCCTTGTTCCGCGGCTAATCGCGTGCCAACAGCGGGCGAAACTAATCGAACAAAGGGCTTGTCCTGCATCAATGATTCGTTGAGATTACGCCTGCATGAAAAAACTATCGTTGGTTCTCGCATTATTCGCAGTGCTCGGCACGTTGGTATCTGGCTGCGGCCCGTCAGAGCCGAAACCTTCGGAACCGACTCCGCCCCCCACTAACGCCCCTGCGCAATAGTGCGTTTACAAGTGACACGGCAAACCGGGCCCTGCGCCCGGTTTGTCTTTTTAGGTTGCGAAAAGTTGCGCTTGGTTTTCTTCACCCGGCAGCTACGTTCATGACATGAAAGCTGTAGTCCTCGTTCTGATGTCCACGGTCCTTCTGGGTTGTAACGACGGGAAACCGTCCGCGGAGAAGCCTGCCGCCGGGAGCGATGCGAACCCCGCGAGCGCTCCCGCGGATTATTTGAAGTCGCTCGGCCAGGCACAACAGAAAGCGGTCAAGACGATCGACGTCACGGCCATCAACAAGGCCATCGAATCGTTCTATGTTCAGGAAGGACGTTTCCCGAAAACACTGCAAGAACTCGAGACCAAGGGCTTCATGAGCGCCGTGCCCGTGCCGCCCCCGGGGACGAAGCTGAATTACGACACGAATACCGGGGTGGTCAAAATCGAGAAGGAAGCGGCGAATCAATAAGCCTGCGGCTGCGCTCTACCCGGGCCGAACGTTACCGAACAATCGTAAAAAATTCGCTTCCACACGCTCACTGAGCGTTTCCATCGATTCCCCGAACAGTTCCGCAGCAAATTCGTAAACGGCCCGTAAATTGGCCGGATGGTTCAAAGCCTTGCCGGTAGCGGAATCGCTTAACGAGTAAACCTTCGCCACTTTGTTTCCGCTTTCCGCACTCCGCACTTCCGGCAACATCTGGTCCGGCGCATCGGTCTCGATCAATAATCGGTCAGGCGGCACGTGACGGAAGGTTTCGCGTTGCCGTTCTTTGCGCTCGTGCGCGTAGTAACCGGGCAGCGAAAAGTACGCACCGAGGTCAGCGAAGGGCTTTACCATTTCCTTCGGTCCACCATAACTGTGGAGCAAAAAGCCACACGCCGGACGCGGCCCGCTCTTCAGCAGATCAAACATTCGTCCCCACGCCTGCAGGCAATGAATGCTCATGGGCAAATTTCTTTCCGCGGCCAATTGCAGTTGCGCGGCGAACACTTCCTCCTGTCCGGCATAGTCCAGTCCGGGCTTCCAACGATCCAGTCCGATCTCGCCAACAGTGGAAGGAACCTGATCAAGAAACTGAGCGAGGTTCTTCTGCCAGTCGGGAGAGCGTTCGTGAAGGTACCAGGGATGATAGCCGAAGCTCGGAATGATTCGCAGGTTCGCGGGCCGGGCCGGTCGCGTGAGTGCGAGCACGTGCGGCCAGTCTGCTTCGCACGAACCGTTCACGACCATGCCGGCCACACCTTCACGCGCGGCAACTAATAGCAACTCCGCCTGGCGACCGCCGAAGCGTTCGTCCTGGAGATGATTGTGCGCGTCGTAGAAACGGAGGTTCATTGCACCGGACACTTTGGATAAACTCTTCGGTGCACTTCGCTTTTCCAAGCGCAAACTCACGTTTGATGCTGTCCTCCAAATGGATTTCCTCCACACTCTCGCGGCATGAGCAGGCCTGACCAGTCGCCGTCGCGTCCCGGATTGTTGCCGACGCTTGGTTTGTTTTCCACCGTGATGCTCGTGGTCGGTGGGGTGATTGGTTCGGGTATCTTCAAAAAATCCAGCGTCATGGCGGCCCAACTCGGTTCGCCGGAACTGTTGTTGTTCGTCTGGATTCTGGCCGGAGTCATCACCCTGTTGGGCGCCCTGACGAATGCGGAGATTGCGAGTTTCATTCCGGAGACGGGCGGGCAGTACGTTTATTTCGAGCGGATGTATGGACCGTTTTTCGCGTTTCTCTACGGCTGGGCCCTCTTCGCCATCATCCAATGCGGCTCGATTGCCGCCGTCGCCTACGTGTTTGCGGAGTACTCGACGCAATTCGTCGTGCTGCCGGAGTTTTCGGAGGCGATTGCCACGTGGTCGTTTCACCTGCCGTTCATTGGCGACATCACGCCGCTGAAGGAAATCGGCACGAAAGGCGTGGCGGCCGTTTTGATCATTCTGCTGACCGCGGTGAATTATCTGGGGGTCCGCTTCGGTGGATTGGTGCAAAACATTTTCACGGTGGCCAAAGTCATCGCAATGTTGCTGCTGGTGCTGGGGGCATTTCTACTGCCGACCGGCCCCAGCATGGCCCACTTCACCACGGACAGCACCAAAGTTGAATTGACTGGACTGGCGTGGTTCGCCGGAATCGCGGCCGCATTGAACGGTGCGTTCTGGGCCTACGATGGCTGGAACAAGCTCACTTACATCGCGGGTGAAGTGAAACAGCCCCAGCGCAACATCCCGCTCGGACTGGTCTGGGGCATGGTGATCGTGACGGCGATTTATTTGTTGATGAACCTCGCTTATCTCTGGGTGCTGCCGATTGACGCCATGGCGAAGTCCCGGCTGGTGGCGGCGACCGTGGCGGCAAAGATCTTCACGAATGGCGGCTTCTGGGTCGCGGGACTGGTGATGCTCTCCACGTTCGGCACGGTCAACGCCATCATCCTTGCCACGGCACGAGTTTATTTTTCCATGGCGCAGAAGAACGTCTTCCCGCGCTTCCTCGGCAACGTGCATCCCCGCTTTCACACGCCGGCGGCATCATTGGTGGTACAGGGTGTATGGAGTGTGTTGCTATTGTTCAGCGGCACCTTCGACATGCTGACGGATACGCTCATCTTCGTGACGTGGATTTTCTACGCCGCAGGCGCGTACGGTGTGTTCGTGATGCGCAGGAAAATGCCTGAGGCCCCGCGCGGCTACAAAGTGCCCGGGTATCCCGTCGTGCCGTGGGTGTTTATCCTCTTCGCGCTGGCCTTTCTGGGCCTCACGTTTTACAACGACCTGGCGACCTATCGCGCGGCGGTCGCCGACGGTAAACCGGCATTAATCAACTCCGTCTTTGGCACCGCACTCGTGCTGATTGGCACGCCGATCTATTTCTTCTATCGAAGCAGGCGAGTCGCCCTAGCGGCTAAACCTTCTGAGTGAGCTATTTCTTCTGCCTTCCCGGGTCGCTCTTGTTGAGTCGCTCCTGACATCTTTCTAGTGTGCTGTAACAGTGCTGGCTTTACAATGAAACGACCCAGTTAGAACCACTCTGAGATTGTAAAGTTTTGTCTGTGACACAACACTAGAAACTCCTCATCCTCGAAGACAGTTGCGTAACCGAGATAGACGTGTCCTTCATCGAAGTCCGGTATGACCCCGGTGGCAGTGAGCGGTTCCCGCTGGCCGAAACGAGCTCCCCACGCCATGCAGATGTTTTCTCGAAAATCAAGATTTTCACCATCCGACATCGTGAAGAATACTGCATTCAGTCCATCGAGCAGGTGCCCCTCCCCATGCACAATGCTTGTGAAACCTCTCAAACGGCCATCGCATTCAAAAAAACTCTGCACCCTGGCAATCATGCGTCCGGAGTTACACTTCTGCTGCTGAAGACCCTCAATGTAGTACCCCATGCCCATCCCGATACCAACCTCACCCAAAGGTCCCGCCCCACGTACTGGATGCAGGTCTGGGCCAGCCCCGTGGGGAACGCCCTTCGCAAGGGTGACTCGGGTTTGAGTGGCTCCCGTCTCATAGCCTGGCACTCCGAATTGCAGGAAAGATTAACCACGAAAATCTAATGCCCCGGTATTACGTGCGTTTGTATAGGTGGTATGAACCCTGGTCAACTGCAAAGGCTATGGACGAGGAGGCAGGTGTGTCGCTACGTCCTTGCGAAGAACGTTCCAGAACACCATTCCTTACGTGACTTGCTCGCGACCAATCGACAGCCGTCCGCTTCGTAGGCGCGTCGCACTTCCCTGAACTCGCGTTTCAAAATTCCCGCCACGACCAGCACGCCGTCAGATTTTACGCGAGCAAGAATCCGGTCGCGCTCTGCAATCAGGATGTTTGCCAGCAAGTTGGCGCAGACCATGTCGTATTGCTGGCTACTGCGACGGGGGAGCTTCGTGAGATCGGCGCGGGTGACCTTGACCTGGTCCGCGACACGGTTCTTCCGGGCATTCTCTTTTGCTACCAGGACTGATTGCGGGTCGTAATCGAAAGCGTGAACGGGGGCATAACCGAGCTTCGCCGCGGCGATGGCAAGAATCCCTGAGCCCGTCCCGATGTCGAGCAATGACTGCTGGCGTGCCCCGTCATGTCGCTTCACCAGTTCGCGTAAACAAAACTCGGTGGTCGGATGTTGCCCCGTGCCAAAGCTCAGCCCGGGATCGAGAACAATCACAACTTGTCCACGTTCCGGGGAGCGCCGAATCCAACTCGGTTTCACCAACAAACGTTTGCCAATCTCAATCGGCTTGAAGTGACTTTTCCAGGATTCCGCCCAGTTTTTCCGAGGCAGCCTTTGAATCGTGATGATGGCCGGGCCGAGGTTGAGCCCACAGGCCTTGATTTCGTTCAGGCCGGAGCGGAGCGCGCGTTTGACGGAGGGGATTTGCTTTGGTCGGGTGCTCGTGTACGCGGAGACGGTCGTGTGGCCGGTTTCCACGTCAGTGTAGGACGAAGGACGGGGCGCAAAATGGGCGGCGAGCCGTTCAGCGACGGCATCCTCCGCCTCGGCCGTGGTGACCACGGATGCCTTCCAGAGGGTTGCGCGCTTCATGACTCGAAGTCGCGCCAGGGTGTGAAGTTAAGCAATCGAACTTCCGCCCGGTGCGGAAAAATCTCAACTTCAGTAAGACTGGCATAATCAATTTCGAATCCGGCCGTCCTGGCCAAAGGAATCTCGATCAGGATGGAAAGGATTTGGCGAATGACGCCGCCGTGGCAGAACACCGCCACGTGCTGGCCGGAATGCTTCTTGAGAATCTCCCGCACGGGCGGTTCGATTCGGTTGCGATAGGCTGCCGCCGTTTCAGCATGGGGAATCGTGCCGGCCACCAGTTGATCCAGCCATGACGAGGCGCGGGCGCCGAAGCGTTCCAACACCTGCGCAAAAGTCAGGCCGGTCCAATCGCCAAAATGCACTTCGCGGAAGTTGTCGATGAGGACTGGTTTCGGCCCGCCATTGTTCGCGTACGGAGACAGGGTCTGCTGCACGCGTTTCATCGGGCTGGCGTAAATGGCGTCGAACTTCTTGCGCTTGAGATAACGCGCCAGCGCCGCGGCTTGCTCGTGGCCGCGCGGCGAGATGTCCATGTCAATGCGTCCGCCAAAGACGCCTTGATAGCTCGCTTCCACTTCCGCGTGACGAATGAGATAAAGAGTGGTGACGGTATCCATCAAACAACAAAAGGTAGACCAGCTGTAAAATCTCCAGCTAGGCCCGAGCCAAGGCGGCTTCCTGGACCTCCAGCAACTGTCGTACGCCGGATTTGCCCAGCATGAGTAGTTCGGCAAGTTGCGCGTCCGTGAACGTGGCCTCCTCGCCGGTGCCCTGGAGTTCAATGAATTCGCCCGCCGAGTTCATCACGAGATTGAAGTCCACGGCGGCGGCCGCATCTTCCGTGTAGCACAAATCACAAAGCGCTTTCCCATCGACAATGCCGACGCTCACCGCGGCGACCGCGTGCAGAATCGGATTTTCCGCCAGCTTGCCGCTGGCGATGAGCCGTCGAATGGCGATGACCAGCGCGACATAGGCCCCGGTGATGGCCGCGGTGCGGGTGCCGCCGTCGGCCTGCAGGACGTCGCAATCCACGCAGATGGTGCGTTGTCCAAGTTTCTCCAAATCCAGCGTGGCGCGCATGGCCCGGCCAATCAGACGCTGAATCTCCTGCGAACGGCCATCGATCCGGCCCTTGGTGATGTCACGGGGTTTTCGTTGCAAGGTGGAGTAGGGGAGCATGGAATACTCCGCGGTGATCCACCCGCCCGTGACGTCCTGTTCCTTCATCCAGCGCGGCACATTCTCCTCAATCGTCACCCCGCAAATCACCCGCGTGTTGCCCCATTCGATCAACGTTGAACCGGTCGCATAGGGCGCGATGTTGTTTTTGAACGTGATCGGTCGCAGTTGATTTGCCGACCGGCCGTCCGCGCGTGCGGCGGGCGAAGCTGTTTGCGTCAAAGCCATAGATTGGCGCTGATGTTAATTCAGCGTGGCGTGATGGCAACGCGGAACATCGACTGCTTCAAAAAAGAGCTTACTGCACGCCGACGCGATAGAAATACGGGCCGCCGTTGGTCGTGGCGGTGGCGTCCGAATAAGTTGTCGTCCCCAAGTCGCCCCAGAGGTTGGTAGCGATCACTTGAAACGGTGATGAGATCGCAAGATTTGTCGCGCGCTCGAGCCAGTAGCTTCGGGTAATCACGCTTTCCCAGCGAACCGTCGCGCCATCGGGACTCATTGTGGCGCCGACCATCTTGAGCGCTGACAAGGCGTTGGTGGGTACCGTGTCTGATCGCCACTCCCCGTAATTGTTCATGCCGTCACCATCTGTATCCACGAAATCCGCCGAACCGTCCGTGGACAGGCCATACTGTTGCAACCAGGCGTAGGACAACTTTGAGGCCGGTGCTTGATACTCGTAGGCGCCGATGTCGACGGTACCTCCGGCGATGCGTGGATTACCATCCAGGTCTGTTGCGCCAGTTACATAGGCGTTTTGACCGGCGTTAATACATGCGGACGTTGGCTGCAGGCGCAAATCCGCCCAGCCATTGGTATTCATCAGGCCTGGTTCATTGGTAAAATTGATGCCATAAGGTGGTAGTGGCGCGGTGCAGCAATTATCGTAGCTGCCGGTGCCGTCACTGAATCCCCCGGTGTAATTGCTCCGGGTGGTGGATAGGGCCTGATTATATTGGATGATCGAGTTCCAAGCTATGGCAGAGAAGACACCCCCGCCGTCGTGCGCGGTGTTGCCGACGATAGTGGAATTAGTAATGACCGACTGATAGCAGCCGCCACCTCCATCGCCGGCATAATTTCCAGCAACGACACAGCTCTCCAGGTCGCTCTGGTAACAGCCGCCGCCATCGTCGCCGGCAACATTTCCAATCACTTGGCATTGGCTTAGCGAGCCGGAGCAGACTCCACCGCCGACATTCCTGGCTGAGTTCGCCACAATCACGCAATTCGAAACCATCACGTCTTTTGATTCGCACCAAATCCCACCTCCACTGGTGTCAGCAACGCCTCCGCCAAGCAGAGTTGCACCCTCGGTCAACGTGAATCCCGCCAGGGTCGCACCCGTTGCCAGATACGCGCAACGCACCGCGGCGTTGCCGTTGGTTGAAGTGGGCATTTGATATCCGCGGATGAGGGTGTGCTCCGGACCGTTAACGCTGCGGAGGGCCAAAAAGCGATCAACCGCGACGCGATTGGTCAGATTGCCGCCCGCTAATTTGCCACCACTGGCATAAGTTCCATTCGTCACCCAGACGGTTGATCCCGGTGCGGCCGCATCCAATGCATCCTGAAGATTGGTTGCAGCAGTTTGCCATGAACTAAAAGGAGCTACAGGGTTGGTGCCCTTGGCGGATACAAAAAGGTTGGCTTGAACGACGTGGACAATTGTGGTGACGCTGGCTCCTGACGGCCAAGTGTCGTTGTAAGCGGTCAAGATCACGGGATAGTCACCTGGCGCGGTCCAGAGATGATGAACGCCCAGACGATTACTCACCCCACTGCCGTCGCCAAAACTCCAACGGTTAGCCGATGCGTGGCCCAGAATACTGGCGGTCAATTTCACTTCAAACCCCACTGCCACGTTGGTGTAGTTCGCGGCGATGGCCACGCTCAAGTCTCCGAGAGCCGCTCCGGCGGTGAACTCGTCACAACCCATTGTAGGCGGTGTGCCCCATGGTTCGCTGTCAATGTCAGCGGCCGAAGCATAATCAACGCTGCCAGCGCCGATGCAGGGCGACTCCACGCTCAAATACCCGGCACTTGCCATTAACGGATCGGTGTCGATGTTGCCATCGCCTTCCGATAACGGAGTGGTGCAGGTGTAATTCATCGAGCCAAAGTAATAATTATCTGCGTAGCTGCGAGCGCTGTTGAAATAGACAATGGAATTGAACGCGCTGCCTTCATAAGTGCCTCCGCCAAATTCTGCGGAATTGCCGGTCAAGGTGCAGTGATACAAGGTGCTGTTGTAACAGCCGCCGCCTTCGTTGCCGCAGGAATTGCCAATCACGGCGCAACTGATCAACGTGCCGTACGATGCCCCCGCACCAGAGGAAGAGGCCTCATTGGCGACTAACGTGCAGCCAAAGAGGGTTCCGTCGTGGCTGCCCCCGCCCATACCCGCCTGGTTGTGGGAAATGATGCAATTGGTCAGGAAGCCCTGAAAGTCGCCCCCACCTGTATGCGCCGAGTTTCCGGTTATTTTACATTGGATAGCGATCGCGCGAAAACAGCCACCACCACTGCCACTCGCGGCCACATTGGAGCTGATTGTGCCTTGCTTCAGCGACCCATACGCAACTCCGCCGGCAAACGGCGCATAATTTCCAAGTACCAAACATTCGTTCAAGTTGGCTTCAAACGCAGCGCCGCCGATGGTGAACGAATAATTGGACCGGATAATACAATTATTGAGCGTGCCTCGATAAACGCCGCCTCCGAATTGCTCTGCGGTGTTTGCCTCGATGATGCAGTTGGTGATCCAGGCGTTGGTTGACATACACCAAACGCCTCCGCCGCTTTGATCCTGGTATGGGTAGTTGCCGCCGGTCCACGTAGCACCCTTCGAAAGCGTAAAGCCCGCCAAAGTGCTGCCATCTGCTAAATAGGCGCAGCGAATTGCGGTAATGCCATTCGTCGTGCCCGGCACGTGATAGCCTTGAATTGACGTAAATTCCGGTCCGTTGACACTTCGCACGCTCAAGGCTTTGTCGACCGCAATTCGGTTGGTGACTCCTCCCAACCATGCTTTTCCTCCCGTTGCATACGTTCCATTCGTAACCAGCACCACTGCCCCCGGTGCCGCAACGTTGATAGCATCTTGAATTTGTACCGCGGCGGTTTGCCAGGAGTCATAAGGGGCGACTGGATTCGAGCTGGCTGCGGCAACATAGTGAATCGGTTGAGCTGCCACGCGAATCATCAGATTGGTGCTGACACCACTGGGCCAGGTTTCATTATACGCTGTCAGCGTTACTATGTAGTCCCCGGACGCCGTCCATGAATGGGCAACATAGAGTTGGTTGCTGACTACATTGCCATCGCCGAAATCCCATTGATGATCCGACGCGTTTCCAAGAATGGTTGCGACAAACTGTACCTCGAAACCGATCGGAACGTAGACATAGGAAGCAGACAACGCTACGGCCAATGATCCGGTAACGGACTCGGAATAGAATTCGTCGCAACCGACCGCTGGCGGCGTGCCCCATACTTCACCGTCAATGTCTTTGCCGGTCGCATACATCGTGCTCCCACTCCCGCGACACGGGGAATCGCTGCTTATCCGCGAGACGGTTGCCAACAACGGACTCGCGTCTGAGTTGCCCGTGCCAGTCGGTAAGGGCGTCACAAAGCAATGGCGAAACGTGCCTCCGGCATAGTTGCTGCCGGCGCCTGGAGCTGTGTTGAAATAAATAATGCTGTTGTATGCCGAGCCATTAAACGTGCCACCAGCATTTGTTCCCGCGGAATTGGCGGTAACGGTACAATTGGTCAGGACCGCATTGTAGGCGCCGCCTCCCAAATTCGATGCAAAGTTTCCCGTGACCGAACAATTCCTCATGCTTCCGGAATATGACCCACCTCCAAGCACGCCGGTGTTACCCTGCACAACGCAATTCTCCAATCGGGATGAGTGACTCCCGCCGCCGTCGCTAGCAGAGTTGCCGGTGATGACACAGTCGAACGCCGTGCTGTCTCTCATGCCGCCTCCGCTGCTGGCGCTGTTACTCCCAATCAGACCGCGATAAACAGTTCCCTGGTAAACTCCGCCTCCAAAGGTCCCGGCATTGTTGATCACCAAACAGTTGGTCAAGTTGGCGTTGAAGGCGCCGCCGGCGAATCCGGATGAAGTATTGCCGGAGATCGTGCAGTTACTTAGAGCCCCATAATAGACTCCCCCGGCATCACCAAGACTGACGTTTGAAACGATGGTCGAGTTGACGATTGAATCCGGAAATGCTGCAGCGCCAGCGTAATTGGTCGCCCGATTGCCGGAAAAATGACAGTCAGTGAAGACCCCGCCATAACTCGCCCCGCCGTAGCGAGCCGTGTTTGCATTCAAGACGCAATTGCTCAAAGTCCCTCCATTGATGGCTCCGCCGTAATTGTCGGCGGTGTTCTTTTCGATCCAACAGTCTCGAAGCACGCTACTGATGGCGGCTCCGGCGTCGGTGGCCCGGTTTCCGGTGAGGTTGCAGGAATACAAATTTGCCGAGCTCGCGGCGCCACCGTTTCCGGCACGGTTGTTCGAGAAGGTGCAGGTGTGACAGTCGCTCACGTAAACAGCACCGCCGGAACCAGAGGAATTGCCTTCAAGAACACAGTCAACGAGGAGGGAGAAAGCTGCGCCGCCACCGTAAAGCCTCGAGGAATTCTGTACGAAAGAACATGATATGAGGGTGCCAAAGAATGTTCCCCCGCCGCTATCATAAGCGGCGTTGCCGGTGAAGATGCATTCAATGGCCACCGCGTTTGTTGAGGCGCAGGCCAAGCCACCGCCTTTAACGTCGAATATCGATCCGGACGTTCGGGTCGCGCCATTGGTTAGAGTGAAGCCAATCAGCGTTGCGTTATCAGCCAGGTACACACAGCGGACGGCATTGTTACCATTGGTCGCTCCAGGCACCTGATATCCGACAATGGAGGTGGTTGCCGCTCCATTTACACTTTGAACCGTAATCGCCTTGGTCACGGCAACCCGGTTGGTGAGGACACTTCCGTCCACGCGGCGTCCCCCGGTTGCATAAACGCCATTCGTCACTAGAACCAAATCGCCATCCATTGATGCATCAATCGCGTCTTGAATGTTCGTCGCGGCAGTTGCCCAGGAGATGAAAGGCGGTGTGGGACTGGCACTGTTCAAATCCACGTAGCGCGTCGCGGCACTGAGCTCGAGGGCCGCGTAGAGGAGAGTGCTCGCAACCAGTTTTGTGACAATTGCTTTCATGCGTTTGCCTTCTGAGGATTTCCGTTTATAGGCCCCGTTCCCAACGCGGTCAACAGGAGAAACTTGACTCTGTCAGGAGAACCGTTTCAGCAATCCCAGTAAACGTTGCTTTACCACACTCCGATGGGGTGAGGCGGCAGCTTCGGCAGCCAGGCGGTCTTGGTTCTGCACGAACCAGTCCCAGCTCTCGCGGAACATTTCGTCGTTTGAGTAACGGGGCTTCCAGCCGAGATCGAGCAAGGGCTGCACATCGAAATAGAACGCCTTGTGATACGTGAGGTAGTGCCACGGTGCGAGCGGGCTGAGGCGCAGCCAATCGAGCACGCGCAGGGTATTGATGGTAAGTGCCGCCGGCAGGCTGGCGACGCGCGAAGTCGAGCGCGCATGAGCGATCACATGTTCCAGCGCTTCGCGCAGCGTGCCGAAACGATTCGTGCCGACGTTGTAAATGCCCGGTTTGCCGGCGTCCATCGCGAGCAGGTAGGCGTCCATCAAATCGTGCGCGTGTACAAACTGGAACTTCTGATTGCCGTCGCCAATGACGTAAATCTTGCGGTTCTCCTGAATCCACTGAAACAGAATCTGGAAAATGCCGAGCCGCCCCTCGCCCAGAATTGTGCGCGGACGAATGACAATGAGCGGCAGCTTGCCACGCGCGCAGGTATCGCGCACCGCGAGTTCACCATCGAGCTTGGCGCGACCGTAGATTTCCACCGGGCGGAAGGGAGAATCATTTGTGACGGGACATTCCGGCGAGCCAAAGATCGCGCTCGAACTCATGTGGATGAACGTCTTCACGCCCGCCTTGACTGCCTGCTCCGCGGCAATGCGCGAACCCTCCACATTCACGGCGCGAAAATCGCCACCCGCCTTGGTGAGCGGCACGAGCGCGACATTGTGATGCACCACGTCCACGCCCCGCATCGCTTGCCCGACGCCTTCGGCATTGCGAATGTCGCAGTTGACGAATTCAATTTCCTTGGGGCGCGACGCATCCTCCCAGATGTCGAGCACGCGCACGCGCTCGCCGCGCGCATGCAATCGGCGTGCGATGAGATTTCCCAGAAAGCCTGAGCCACCGGTGATGAGATGAGTCATGTTGAGCCAGTCTAAAATTTCTGCCCGTTCTCGGCACACCACTTCAGGGAGCGCCGCATGCCCTCTTCGAGCGCGATGGTGGGCTTGTAGCCGAGCTCGCGTTCGGCGCGCGCTACTGAGCAGGCGATGGTTTTGTTCATCTCGGACAGCACATGAATCTTCTGGTGATACAGTCCGAGTCCCTGCAGCGTCTTGTCCGCAAGCCACGCAACCTCACTCGCTATGCCCGGCAAGCGCATGCGCTTGTGTTTGCACGCGTGGCCAAATTCCTTTTCCAACAGGCGCTCAATCGTGTCAATGATCTCGTTCATCGAGTAAGGTCGTTGGTCGGCGATCCAGTAAACCTGTCCCTTGGCGCGCTCTGTGATCGCGGCGAGGATCAAGCCCTGGCAAAGATTGTCCACATAAGCCATGGAGCGCAGATTGTTTCCACTGCCAACGATGGGCGCTTTGCCGTCGCGGATCATCCGGAAGAACAGCGTCTGGCGTGGCGGCTGGTTCGGTCCATAAAACCACGGCGCGCGAATGAGCACGGTTTCGATTTTGTCGGCACGCTCTCTGACCGCAAGTTCCATCAACATCTTGGACCGGCCGTAATGCAGGTAGGGATTGAAGGGCGAGAGTTCGTCGAACCGATGATCCGGATGCGGATTGCTGCCGCAGGGGGAATTGGAGGAAACCACCACCGCGCGGCGCACGCCCGCCTTGATGGCAGCATCGAGCAGGTGCTTAGTTCCGTGGAGGTTGATGGCGTAAAACTCGGCTACGCGTCGCGGATGAATGATGCCGGCGGTGTGGAAGAGAATCGCTCCCTTCGCGTCGGTGCAAAGCCGGGCGCAATCGGCGGCGTTACGAATATCGCCGGTGACGATTTCGATGCGGTTGGAAAGTTTGCGCAACGGTGCAGCGTCCTGCCCGGGCAAAAGTAAACAGCGGATGCGGAGGTCCGGCGCCGGCGTCTTGAGCGCATCGTTCCCGGGCAATCCGCGCACGAGCGATTCCACCAGGCGCGAGCCGAGCCAGCCGGCAGCGCCGGTGACGAGGACGAGTGGGGTATTAAGGTTCATTTACAGCTTGCCCAAAAGCTTCAGTGCGTTGCGCCGCGCGATGGCCATGATCGAACCTTGGGGATTCACGGCCGGCGCGGTGCACAGCAGGCTCGCATCGTTCACGAACAAATTCTCGAAACCGTGGACGCGACCGAACGAATCGGTGGCGCATTTGGATTTGTCTTCGCCCATGGGGCAAGAGGAGAACAGATGAATAGTCATTAAGCTCGCGAGGCTATCAGGCAACAGGTCTGGCAGTTTGTCGAGGCAGTCGTGGCAGCTCAGCGTCCGGCCGCGTGTCAGGGCCGGGTAAAGTTTTGTTGCGCCGGCTTCGAACAGCAATTGCCCCAGCTTCTTCAAGCCGTCAGCCAGGTTGCGGCGGTCAGTCTCTGTGAGCGTGTAGCGAACGAGGGGATCGCAAAACCCGGGCAGCGTCTGCACGGAACCAGAACCTTCGCTGGTAATCATCGCGTAGTACGTAGCGAGTTGGGGCCAGGTGCTTGCAACCTCGCGGGCCGCGTCCGGATGATCAATCAATCCCAAGGCAAGATAAGCGGGCGAACTGACGGAACATCCAAAGCTCAAGCGCGGCGAAAACTCCTTCACTTGATGCACCGGCACGCCCATCGTGTCCGCGTTTACCTCGTCGGGGAATTGTGCAATGACCTTTACGGTGGGATGCATTTGCAACGCATTGCCAACGTTGCGCGTGATACCGCTGCGACGGAGCAGGGCGGGAGTATGTATCGCGCCGGCGCAAACAAAGAGCGTGTCAGAAGCAATTCGAACGGCGCTGCCGCTCCGATGCCCGGCTTCAATCAACCAGCCCGAACCATTCTGGCGAATTCGCAAAGCGCGCGTTTGTGGCTGGAGTCTTCCGCCCGCTTTGAGGAAGCGCGGAATAAACGTCTCGGTCATGGACTGACGTTTGCCGAGGGCGGAGGACGGAGGGCGGAGGGCGGAATCGTCGTAGCGAAACCAGCGGGGGATCTCCAATGATTTCCACCCAAGCCTGGTTGCGCCTTCGTGAAGTTTGAGCGAAGCCAGCGGCGCGGGGCCGGGCAAGGGCGACACCGAGACGTCGCTTTCACACTTTGCAAAGTGTGAAAGAAGGTCCGCTTCGGTCAAGGCCGCCACCTGAAATTCCTTCCGCCAGCGTTCCAGAATTTCGGGCGGAGTGCGATGGTAGAGGCCACTGTTGATTTCACTGCCGCCACCGACGCAACGGCCTTCCACGTAGGCAATCTTGTTTTTCCCGAAGGCCACCGTTTGGCCGCCATTACGATACTTCTGAAGCATCTCGGGTTTCGAGAACGGTTCACAGGAATTCTGCGGCAGGTGACTACCTTCCTCCAGCAGCAACACATCGCGCCCCGCCTCCGCGAGCAAGCACGCGGTGATCGCGCCGCCGGGGCCACTGCCGATCACAACGATCTCGGCGCGTAGTTCAGATGGTGAATCGGTCTCCGGCTCTTCGCAGTGATTGATTTCAGGATAAATTCCATTCCTCAGTCGGCTGTAGAGGCTGAAAGTTGCCAGACTTTCGAAGTAGCGAATAAAGTCGCGCTGAAAACCGAAGCTCGAGTTCTTCCACGCATTGATCTGTCGCGCGCGTTGCTCGCGCGATTGGCGATGAAACGATTTTCCGCTGCGGAGAATACCTGAGCAATCAAATCCCAACGCCGCCAATTTCATCGGCGCGCGCAGGTAATCGGGCATCTGGGCGCGTTGGGTGAGAATAAATTGAGTCAGGTCATTGTAGGGTGGCGGCAGTTTCGAGAATTGAGTGTGCGGAGTTGCGAAAGAATAGGCCAGAGCTGAAACGACGTCGTGAAACCAATCTGACTGCGGCGGGTTCATTGGCTTCACGTCGCCAGCCACATGACCCCCACTGTCAAGGCGCCCAGTAAATAGCTGCCCCAGTCCTTGAAAGCAAAGGCGGTCGGGTCATCGTGCATTTTGCCGCGATACGTCAGCCACCACACGCGGCAAATCCACGCCAGCAACATCGGGCAGGCCAGCAGGAGCAGTTTTGGGCGAGTGTACAGTTCCACGACTTTGGTGCTGTTGACGTAGAGCCCGAGCACGATCACCGCGGCGAGACCACTGGCGAACCCCAGGATCACGACGGCAAAGTGATGTCCTGCCGTATAACCGCGGCCTTTGAGTTCACGCCCGCTTTGTTCGCGCACCGCCTGGATTTCCTGGTAGCGCTTCATCAGTGCGAGGCTGAGGAAGATGAACATGGAGAAAGCGAGCAACCAGTTCGACCACGCAATCCCCGTGGCGACGTGCCCTGCCACCAAACGCAGAGTGTAAAGACCTGCGAGCAACAACACATCGAGCAAAGCAATCAGCTTTAGATGCCAGGAATAACCTGTTGCGGCGAAGGAATAGCTTGCGATCACCAGCGCGAATGCCGGTGAAAGTGTCCACGACAAAGCGAGAGCGGCAGTGAGAAGGATCGGCGCACCCAGCAATCCGTACTGCAGGGGTAAATCTCCTGAGGCAAACGGGCGATTGCGTTTGGTGACGTGATGCCGGTCCGCATCAAGGTCCAACAAATCGTTCAAGAGATAAACCGCCGAAGCGGCCATGCAAAACGCGACACAAGCCACTCCCGCATGAATCAATGTCGTTTGGTCGCCCAGTTGATGCGCTGTTAAAACGGGAACGAACAGGATCAGGTTCTTGATCCATTGATGCGGACGCAACGCGCGCCACAGTAAGCCGGCGCGAGAGTTCGTGGTGAGAAAGGTTGGGCCGATCTTCGTAACGGTTGCAGCGCGACGAGCGAGGCTTTCGGTCGCGTTGACCACCACCGCCCCTCGTGCTCCCGGCCAGACACCGAGATCATCATGAGAATTGCCCGCGTAATCGTAGCCGTGCTCCCCGAAGCGCTCGTTCAGCGCATGCCGTTTGGCCGCATTACGCAAATTGGTTTTGCCATCGCTCGCCAGGACTTCTTCAAAGAGACCGACATGCGTTGCAACGGGCCGCGCCATTTCGATGTCCGAAGCGGTGGCCAGCACCAGTTTGCGTCCGGAGGCCTTTTGTTGCTTGAGCCAATCGAGGAACGGGAGGTGATAAGGCACATTGGCGGGATCAACTTGAACGCGCGCCGCCAGGCGCTGCTTGAAATGGGCACGACCCCGCAGCAAGGCGAAGAGCGAAATTACTGCCATCAAAGGATTGCGACGCAGGAGGCGGACGAGTGATTCCCACATCATGTCCGTCCGGATCAGCGTGCCATCCATATCCACGGCGAGCGGGATTTGATGGGGCGATTGGCTTTCCGGCGGCGGCATGCGTCGTTTCAGCCTAGCCAATCGTGTCGGGCGTTGACAAGCAGTGGCAATTTGAAAACCTGCGCGTCATCGAATGCGCCGCCTTATCAACGTTCCAGGAATTACTTTGGTGATCTTCTTTTTGTGGAAAGTGGCGTTGCTCCTCTTTACGGCTCAACCCGTTCCTTCCAACGACGCGTTTTTCTATGACGGGCCCGTGGTCAACTATTTGTTGCACGGCAAGTATTGCAATCCCGCCATCGCGCCGGTCCTGCCGATTTCCGGCAACGAGGTTTTCTCCGCCTATCCTCCGCTATACCAGGCCGTCCTGCTCGGCTGGATGAAATGTTTCGGCACGACGGCACTGGCCGCCATGTGGCTGCACGTCGTGTTGCTCGGAGGGTTTGCGCTAATCGTCGGGAAGATTTTTCAACAGCTCCAGGTTTCGGCAAGCGCTGCCAATCTGGGCGGGCTATTTCTTTTCGGCATCACGTTTCACGATCGCCCGGACACGCTGGCTCATGGGTTGGGTGCGCTGGCGATCCTGGCGCTCGTCCGCGGACTGACCTGGCCCAGTGCGGTCTTCTTGCTGCTAACCTTCGGCACGAGCCTGCAAATTGGCGGGATCTATTCGCTCTGGGCTGCCGCCCTGGTGCTAACGAGCGTGTGGCTCGGCCAATGTAAATTTCCGTGGGGGCCGGGCGCATTGTTCTTCGCGGCGTTCGTCGGATTAGTTGCCTGGGTGAAACTCGGCCATCCGCACTGGTGGGAAGGTTTTCGCGAGCACGTCCGGATTACCCCGTCGTTCACCGGCTTCCGAATACCGGCGGTAGACGACGTTTTGAAAGTGCTGCGCACCGCGCCGGGAATTCTCATCGGATTCGCCGGCTTCATCGCTCTGGTCACACCGCAAAAAAATCTTCTTGAGCAAATAAGCCGTTCACCGCAACTGTTGGTAGCCGGCTGTGGCTCGATGGCGGCTCTGGCACTCATCGGGGGTTGTCTGTTTGTTCTGACGCCCAATGCGATTCACATTGCGGGTTATCTGCAGCCGATCATTGTGGGTTGTTTGTTCGGCACGGTCTTCGGTGAACCGCAACGAAGCAGGGTGAATAAGTTGATGCCGCCGCTCTTCGTCGCCGCGGCGTTGCTGGTGTCGGTTCGCGCCATCGGGATGACCACCTGGGGCGTTTTGTGCGCGCGCGATGTGAGTTATCGTCAAGCGGTCCCGCGCCTTAATCAGGAACTCGACGCCCTGCCTGCGGGAGCCACCGTGTTGGTGTCGTCCGCTTATCTCTATGAAGCGGCCCAGCGCACCAATCTCGCCTGGATTCATTCTGATTGGCCAAACCACGCCGCCAGCCATGACGGCGGCATCACGGCGATTGAAGAATTAAAGCCCGCCAGGCTGATGCTGACGCAGTTTGATTATTACCGCCGGTTTGAGCCAGTGGTGGCACAATTCCGGGAGCGGCATAAAGAGGTCGCAGTGCGCATCACGAATCTGGCGCAGCTTCCGTCACCCGAGGCGCGACCCGCCACACGCAAAGTTATTCAGCACATCTCCTGGGCGCCGGTCGTCGTGGAATTTTCATGGCCGTCAGCGGGCCAATCCCGGTAACGTGCGGCATCACCGAATGAAAACCATCAAGCTTGGAAACAGCTCCCTCGTCAGCAGCCGGCTTTGCTACGGCTGTTGGCGCATCGCCGAGAACGGAGGACATGCCGCCGTGCGCGCGGCCTATGAAGCCGGCTACACGTCGTTTGATGGCGCGGACATTTACGGCGGCGGCCAGGCCGAGGTCATTCTCGGCGAGACGCTGAAGCAAATTCCCGGCATGCGTGAACGGATTCTGATCACGAGCAAGTGCGGGGTGCGACGACCCGGTGAGCCCAACGCAGATTCACCCCAGCGCTGGGATTTCTCACCCGAATATATCGTCAAGGCCTGCGAAGGGTCGCTCCAGCGGCTGGGGATCGAGACCCTTGATCTCTATATGCTGCACCGTCCGGATTATCTTGGCGACCCGCACCAGATTGCCGGCGCTTTTGCGCAGCTTCACGATGCCGGCAAGGTTCGGTTCTTTGGCGTCAGCAATTTTCGGCCAGCGCTCGTCAGCGCGTTGCAAGCGGCTTGTCCGGTTCCACTCATCGTCAATCAGATTGAAATCAGCCTGATGCAACGCGCGGCCCTGGAGGACGGCACGTTGGACCAGTGCATGGAGAAGAGCATCACGCCCATGGCGTGGAGTCCCATCGGTGCGGGTTTGTTGGGGCATGGTGCCCGGCGCTTGCTGCCGGCGCAGCAAAGCTACAAGCCGGAAACGGTCGTCAAGGTGCTGGATGAAATTGCTGCGGCCCGCCGTGTCAGCCGAACGGTAATTGCCTACGCCTGGCTTCTGAAACATCCGAGCAACATTGTGCCCATCGTGGGCTCAACCGATCTGCAACGCATTCGTGAGGCGGTGCAGTCAACGGAGTTGGAGTTGACGCGAGACGAATGGTATCGCTTGTTCCTGGCGGCTCGCGGCGAGCCGTTGCCTTAAGCGTCGCGAAGTCCGTTCCACCTGAATTATCCCGGCTAAAGTTAAACCGAGATTTGACTCCTGAACCAAAAGCCATTCGCGCCTTCATCGCCATTCGCGCACCCGAGACCGTTCTGGCAAGATTGGCGGAAGTGCAGCGCGAATTAAAAGAGCTGCTTCCGCCCAGGTCCACTGCCTGGACCAAGCCGGACAACATGCATCTCACGCTGCGCTTTCTCGGCAACGTCGCCGCGACGAACGTTCCGGAAGTGGCGATCCGATTGCGCAACGCCCTGGCTGCCTTCGGCAAACTGGATTTGGCCTGCGAACGCCTGGGTTGCTTTCCTGACTCGCGTTATCCGCGCGTGGTTTGGGCCTGGGTGCATGATGCACACGGGCGTTTGCAAGAGCTGCATCGTTGCGTTGATGAAGCGGTGCGGGAATTTGCTGAAAAACCGGCTGAGGCGCGGTTTGTCGGGCACCTCACGCTGGCGCGGCCCAAACAGATCAAACGACCCGATGCCGAGCGGCTCGCCCGTTTTGTTGAAGCGGCCGTAAAACGAAGTTTCGGCCAGTGGTCGGCGGACGAGATTCTGCTGATGCGCAGTGAGCTTTCCCCAGGCGGTTCGAAATATCATGAACTCGCGCGCATCCGCCTCAGTTGAAGGCCAGTCACATAATCATGTTCGCGGGCGGGCAGAATCTGGCTTGCTCGAAGTTGCAGCAGCCATTCACTCTTGGGTTTAACGAACGAACCTTGATCCATGAGCCAAATGTCCGACCAACGTTCCGCTGACTTTCTGAAGATAGCCGATCAATTCAAACTCGGCGCGCTGACGACCGAATCGTCGCATCCGGTTACGGCGAATTTAAGTGAGGTCGCCAAACAGGACATCGCCGCGGCGTTGAAGCTCTTGTTCGATGTGGACGATGACGTGGTGCGGAAGTATCGCGAGTTCGCGGAATCGGGGCGCGCCCGGAAGATTGCCGACACGGTGCTCGCCGCGTTGAAGAACGGCGGCAATCTCTATTTCACCGGGTGCGGCTCGACGGGCCGGCTCAGCATTCAGCTCGCGTCCATCTGGCGGGACTTCTGGCAACGACAAAACCCGGCAGGGACGACTTCCACGTCGTCCCAAATCAGGGACGCGGTGGAACGCGTCCCTGCCAGCCCATGGGAGAACCGCGCGTTTCCCGTGATGGCCGGCGGTGACTTTGCGCTCATCAAAGCCGTGGAAGGCTTCGAGGATTTCACTGCGTTCGGCAAGAAACAGATTGGCGATCTGGGCGTGAATGGCAAAGACGTGGTGTTTGCCATCACGGAAGGCGGCGAAACGTCGTTCGTCATTGGCACGGCGTGGAAGGGGGTGGAGGTTGGCGCGAAGGTTTACTTTGTTTACAACAATCCTGACGAGATTCTTTGCGAACACGTTCAACGCAGCCGCGAGGTGATTCAAGACGCGCGCATCGAGAAGATCAACCTCACCACCGGGCCGATGGGCATCACGGGATCGACGCGAATGCAGGCGACGAGCATTGAACTCGCCGTAATGGTGACCATCCTTGAAATGGTCGTGCGCGATTTGGTGGGCGGAAAAGATTCCAATCCAGTGCCACAACGGTTCCTCACGCAGCTGGTTGAACTTCATTCCACACTAAAGTCCCCCGAACTCCTGGCCCAACTCGCCGAACTCACCGCGATGGAGGAATCGGTTTATCGTGCCGGCCGCAAGAACAATTACTTTGCCGACCGCGTGGGCATCGACATGCTTACGGATACCACGGAACGTTCACCAACTTATTGCACGCCGCCATTCCGCAAGTTCGATGATACAACGGCCACCGAGTCATGGGCGTTTCTTTACGTGCCTTACAAAAACTCGGACCAAGCCTGGGAACGTGTCTGCAAGCGGAAACCGCGTTGTGTCGAGTGGAAGCCCGAGGAAGTGCGCGGTCTCGTGCCGGATGACAAGTACGCGCGCACGGTCGAAATCATTGGCAAGATTGGCTACCAGGAACTCATGCGCTTTCGCATCGGCCTGGACGGCCTCCAGAATCGTCCACTGGGCCCGGGCGACAGCGCGGTGGGGCTTGTGATTGAAGCGGAAAAGGAATCGTTGCTCGCACCGGATGGCTTTCATCGCACGCAACTCGAAGCGGCGTTCAAAGCCGGCGCAAAGACGGGATTGATCTACGTGGGCAGCGACCGGGCCTGTCGGGAAATGAAGGAGTTTGTCGCACAATGGAATCCGAATTGTGCGGCGGTCTTTCTGCCGGTTCCCGAAGCCGACCCGTTGCTGAATGGCGTGATGCGTGTCGGACTCAAGATGCTGCTGAACACGCTCTCCACCTGCACCATGGTTCGCCTGGGCCGCGTGATGGGCAATTACATGATCTGGGTTGTGCCCAGCAACCTGAAGCTCATCGATCGCGCCACCCGTTACATCCAGAAGCTCACGGGCCTCGACTACGTTCAGGGAAACAAATTGTTGTTCGAGGTGTTTGAATACGTCGAACCGCGCATGAAAGCCGACCAGGCGTACCCGCCCGTGGTGGGTGTGAGCGTGATGCGACATCGTCACGGCTTGCGCAACGAAGCAGCGGAACGGCGATTGATGGCCGAATTAGAGTAACTCAGCACCGCCAATGGTGAGCGGCATCTTTGGATTGCCAAAGGGCATGCCGTTTCGGACACTCCGGCGCGGATGGGAATGAACCTTGCACGAAAACTACTTGCTGCGGTGCTGGCGTTAGCCGGTTTTCTACCCAGTCCTTCCGCGAAGGCACAGCAAGACGTCGTTTTCGCCGTGACCGCCAGCCCTTCGCCGGTGTCGGTGAACAGTTCTCTCCTTTACACCATTGTGGTTTCGAATGTTACCGCCCTGGTTCTGCCAGTTCAGCTCAACAATTTGTTTATCACCAACTCATTCTCGGGCCCGTTCAGTGTGATCACCGCCTCCAACAGTCCGAACCACCTTGGGGATAATTTCCTGGATAACAATGGCAACTATGTTTTCCGAATCAATCAATTGCCTGCGCTGGGGATCGGAAACGTCGCCACGCTGAAGCTGACCGTCAGACCGCTAAACGGAGGCTCGTTCACCAATCGGATCAGTGCTAACACCCCTGGCCGGCCATTCGTCGACACCACGAATATTGTGACGCAAGTCGAGTCGCCTTCAACGGACCTGGCAGTGGGCATGACCAACGTCGCCTCCGGCGTAACCGTCGACGATGCCACGGTCATCGGCTTATCGGTCACCAATTTCGGGCCGAATGTCGCGACCGGCGTCGTGCTGAGCAACACCATGCCTCCCAGCTTCAAGTTGCTGAGCATTTCGCCCCCCAACAGTCATACCTTCACCAACGGCAATCTCGTCCTGGATCTTGGCGCGCTGACCAATGGCGCGACGCGACGATTTAACGTCACTGTTCAGCCCACGAATGCCGTGACCAACTTCAACCTGATTGCCTCCGTTTCTGCTTCGGGAGTTCAGGACACGAACCCGGCCAATAACTCCGTCACTAATGTCATCACCGTAAGCGACTTCTTATCGACCAACCTGACGGTGACCTGGTTGTCTGAACAATTCAATCCGCAGACCGGTTTGCGGGAAATGCTGGTGGAGCTTTCCAACACCGGGACCAATGACGTGCCCGCGGCTCGCGTCAGTGTATCCAGCATCACCAACAATGCGTGGCTCTACAATGCGGTCGGCACGAATCCGGGTGCGGCCTATGTTCTCTACAACAGCACCCTTGCCAGCGGGGCGTCGGTGAACCTGCTGTTGGAGTTTTACGTGTTTAAACGCAGCGAGATGATTGGCTGCACCCTCACCGCGGTGGGTGTGCCGGCCCTCAACCTCGCTGCCGGAACCAACGGAGTCCTCGCGACCATAACCAACTTGCCTGGTGGCGACAAAATGATCGAGTTCCCCGCCACGCCGGGCAAAACCTACACCATCATTTACGCCAGCGACGCTTCGTTCACCAACGCGCTCACCGCACAACCCTCCATCGTCGCACCCGCCAATCGCGTGCAATGGATCGACAGCGGCCCGCCCAAAACCGTGAGCCACCCCAGCACCACCAACCGGCTCTATCGCATCTTCCAATCTCAGTGATCCAACGATGAGCAACGCTCCAAAACTTTTGCCGCGGCTCATGATCCGGGTGGGGATGCTGCCGCTCGCGCTGACATTCGTTTCCGGGCCCCTGCACGGTCAAACGTGGAATGACATCTTCGGGCCTCCGCCAGGCTCGCAGGACCAATGGACCAGGCATTTTCGCATCGGCGCGCTGGTCGGGTTCAACTTCAAAGGGCAGTTTTCCATTACCGGACCGACTCCGGGTTCGAGCAATCCGGGCGGCCCGGGCAAAGGCAATCACACCTACGACGATGGCTACGTAAAAATCGACTATACAGATAATGACGGAGACCTGACGGTGAACTGGGGTTATCAGAACACCAACCAGTTACAAGGCGGCATGCTCAATTTTCACAGCGTGCAGTCTTACGCCACCAGCGGTAGCAGTGGCGGCAGCGTGGATGGTGACCCCCAAGTGGGCCTGGAGTTGGCCTATGGCGGAAAAATCACTCGATTGTGGGGCGGAGCATTGGGCTGGGAATTTGGCTTTGGCTGGATGCCCATCGACATCGAGAACCAGTTGTCCGGTTCGGCAAGTGTGACGCGCCTGGTTCATCAGTATGACGTGGGCACGGTTATTCTGCCCCAGCCGCCTTATCAGGGCAGTTTCAACGGCCCGGGCCCGACTATCAGCGGCAATGCGATCGATTTGGGCACTGAAACCGTGCCCGCAGCCATCAGTGGTTCCCAAACACTGGACCTGAACTTTTACAACTTCCGGTTGGGCCCGACCATGCAATGGCAATTGCATCAACGCGTGTCGGTGCTGGCCAGCGTTGGGGCGGCGTTCGGGATCGTGGACGGCGGATTGAAATACAATGAAACTTTGACCTACACCGACACCACTACCTCCACCATTTCAGGGAACAGCCGCGACACGGAATTTGTCTATGGCGGATACGTCGCCGGAACGTTTCTGTTCCACATCGAGCGCAACGGCGATCTCTACCTGGGTTTCCAATACATGCCCATGAGCAGCGCCACCTTCAGCGGCGATGGACGCGAAGGCGAACTTGACCTCACCGGCGCGCTTTACATCACGGCTGGTTTCAATTGGCCGTTTTGAAATCCGAGCGGATGCGGGGAGATGTCCTTTGGACCAAGGCAATATTGCGAATAACTTTTTGAACAGGGTGAATCAGTTGTCGCTTCAGTTTTCATGTTGGTTGCCCGTCTGATCCGGCGATTTTCGGGCAAACGAAAAACCCACCGCCGGAAGCCGACGGTGGGTTTGTGAAACCTGGTTGATTCTAAGCGTTCAACCTCCCACCACCAGCCGGGTGCGCGCAGGCTACCTTGCGCAGCCATGCGGCGCGCTTCGGCATCCAGTTCGGATGGGTAATGGAAAGCTTCATTGACTTCAAAACGTGCGACCGCAGTCGCAATGGTGAATGGATTATTTCGGGATCAAAGAACCGTTTGTCTAAACAAGCAGCATGCGAGGTTGAACCAATGTCATCTCTTGAGTGCCAATCCTGTTTCAGTCAGGAAACATTTTCGGTTTGTGAATAACTTTCCATTGAAAGATTCACGAACGTAGTCGATAAGCGGCTCGTCGTTCTTGCTGTGGCGTTTTTTCCGCTCCTCCGGAAATGCGTATCACAATAAAAAGCAGGGCTACTGGCGGTGACTCGGCTGCTGTGTTCTCCAGGCTTCCGCAATGTTCTTCACCGGCTCAATCGTCTTTGATGGCGATTAACAACAACTCCTTGTGTTTATGAAATACAACGCTAAGAAACGCGCCACGCTCCGGCCCGGCATCGCGGTGTTGTTTCTTACGGCCCACATTATCGCGCCAATCGACGCCTTCGGTGTGCTTCCCGCCTGCACCGACAGCGGTTATCACGCCCCCTGCTGGAAGTTCCGGGAAGGACCAGGCTGTGAAGGCGAAGACGAGAGCGACAGCGCGCAAGCCTCCACGCCGGGCTTTTGGTCCGGTCAATTGCCCGGCTCGCAACCGGGAAGCCGCGGCGGCTGCGCGAGTTGCAATTCGCATGGCATGCCGCAGTACTGGATAGCCGAGAGTTTCCTTAACCTTCGCCTGGAAGATGTTCCACTGGGTTACTCCCCGGCAATCGGGCCGAAAGTGTTCTTCCATCTTTCCTATCGCCAACGAGGCGTTGTGCCGGAAGAAGATTCGTATTTCAGTGTCGGAACGAATTGGTCCTGTTCGTTTCGGGCATATGTGTTCGATCATGCTGGAGGAATTCGGTTGCATCGCAACGGTGCGGGCTTCCTGGATTATGCGGATGGGGTTCCTCACTTTCGCGATGGCTCGGTGATGCGCATTCAAACTCCGGGTGCCTCTTACGTCTTGGAGCGCCCCAATGGAGCGAAGGATTACTTCCAGAGTTCATTTACTGCGGGTAGCGGCCAAACTCTGTATTTCCTGACTCAACGCGTGGATCCGGCCGGCAATGCGCTTACGTTCACTTACACGAACAACAATGGGGTTTTCCAGCTCGCCACCGTGACGGACGCGGACGGGAAAATCACGAAGCTCTATTATGAGAACGGCAGTTTCCCGAACCGCATCACCAAAGTGGTTGATCCTTTCTTGCGCACAAACCGGCTGGCTTTCGACCACCAGGGCTACCTCACCAACATCACCGACGTGGAAGGGCTTTCATCGGGGTTCATTTATGACACCGGAACGGCATCACACCGCGGTTGGATTACCAACATGGTCACGCCCTACGGTTCCACGGCGTTCCGATTTGGTGGCAGTGATGTCGATAGTGACGGGTACGGGAGCAGTGGGGTCAACCGGTTCGTGGAAGTAACGCTCCCCACCGGCGGCAAGGAGCTTTATTTGTTCCGGAAGGATTGCAGCGCTTTCATGTCCAACACCGAAGCCACGGCGCCTTCAACTTCGCCTTTCGCGAACACGTTTGATGATCAAACGCAAAGCACCAACAACACCTTCTATTGGAGCCCGCTTCAGTACGCACAGCTTTGGACCGCAAACCCTGATAATTTTGTAGCGACCAACTACGTGGCGGCGCGCATGAGGCATTGGCTGGTAGATAATCCCGTGAACAAGGAGGTCAGTGAGACGCTTGCCTTCGAGCGAGCCCCCAGTCAGGATGGCTCGACACCCGGCCAATATACGTGGTTCGACCACCCGGATAAGTCCGCTGGCGAGGTTTACACCGGAAGCAGCAAACTCCCGTCCATGGTCGCGTTGACGCTGCCAGACAGCAATACACGCTTTACACGCCTCACACGAAACAGTATCGGCGCCGTCACGAATGCGGTGTCGACCTACACGGCTCCCAGCGGCAGCGTCGCTTTGCGGACGAACCGGATGATTTACGCGAGCAACGAGATTGACTTGAAACAACATATCGGCCCCAACAACGAGCAGGTCGTCAGCAACTATTTCAACAATGTCTATCATCAGGCGGATGCCAGCTACGACGCGCTTTTTCAGGAAACGCGCTATACCTATAATGCCGCGCGCCAGTTGATAAAAGTGGTCCACCCGACAGGACTGACCACCACGAACATCTTTCTTTCCAGTGCCGACGGCGTCGTCCGGCTCGCGAAGACGATTGACCTGGAAATTGGCCGCTCCAACTCGTTCACTTACGCGAAGGGACTTGTGGACTCGCACACCGACGCCCGAGGCCTGACCACCACCAATTATTGGGACAACCTGCAGCGCCTGACCGGTATCAAGTATCCCGATGGCACAACGATTTCGAACCGTTACACTGTCGGAACGGGGTATGCAGGTGGCAGTGGCAGCCTTACCAGGTCGCCAAAAGATTGCCGAGACCAATGCCAATGCGGTGGTCACGCGTTACGACTATTGCGACTGCGGCGCGTTGGTGGCCGTGACCAACGCCTGGAACACGCCCGTGCAACAATACACGCTCTTTGGTTACGACAAGCAAGGAAACCGAGTCTACGCTTACAATGCCGACGGTTACAATGTGACCAACTGGTTCGATTCATTGGGACGCGTGATTGCCACCGGTGACGGTGGCGCCAACACGTGGTTTTACTACAACAACCAGGGTCTGCTGACGAACACTTTGACTGCCTACGGGCCACGGCAAGTTACCGTTTATGATATTGAGGACCGCCCAATCTGGGTCACCGATGACAACGGAGTGACGATCACCAACACCTACGATGAACTGGGCCGGCTACGCACGCGCACATATCCGGATACAGGCACGGAACACTTCGGCTACTCAGCTCGCGGGCTTGTGGCTTACACGAACCAACTGGGGCACACCAATTTCTTTGCCTACGACGAGGCCGGACGAAAAACATTCGACACCAATGCCAATTGGGAACTGATTCGCTACACGAACAATCCCGCTGGAGATTTGATGGCGTTGGTGGATGGCAAGAATCAGGTGACCCGCTGGAACTATGACGAGTATGGGCGCGTGACCAATAAACTGGACCAGGCGGGCACCGAAATCCTGCGTTACAGCTACGATGCCGGGAATCGGCTGAAGAGCCGCTGGAGCGCTGCCAAAGGCACGACCTATTACACCAATGACGCTGTAGGCAACCTGATTTATGTCAATTACCCGGTCAGCACGGACCTGGTCTTCTCGTACGATGCTCTCAACCGGGTAACGAACATGGTGGACGCGGCGGGGACGACGCTTTATGGTTACACCCTGGGCGGGCAGTTGCGGAC
>DASUGI010000106.1:0-2488 GCA_036274115.1 Verrucomicrobiia bacterium | reverse complement strand
CGTGCCGATCTTCCTCGGCCAGAAAAATCCTGATGTGAAATCCTGGGCCGGCGCGATTCCCGGTAAGGACACTCGCGCCGCCGACACGCAGAAATGCATCCGCGCCGGCGGCAAGCACAACGACCTCGATGACGTCGGCCTCGACACCTATCACCACACGTTTTTCGAGATGCTCGGCAACTGGTCTTTTGGCGATTACTTCAAGAAGGAGGCCATCGATTGGGCGTGGGAACTCGTCGTGCAAGGCTGGCGCTTTCCCGCGGAACGGCTCTACGCCACCGTCTTCTGTCCCTACCTCGGCGAACCGGGTTGGGAAAAGAAATGGGCCTTGGAACTGGAACAGGTCATCGCGCTCACCATGACCTCGCCGGATTTCATTTCGCCCAACCCCAATGCCTCCCCGTTTGAAGTCGCCGACCAGGAAGCCGCGATGTATTGGGCCAAGAAATTTCAGACCGCGCGTCTCGACCCCAAAGTCCACATCGTCCCGGGCAACAAGAAAGACAATTTCTGGATGATGGGCGAAACGGGCCCATGCGGCCCGTGCACCGAAATCCACGTGGACCTCACGCCGGAAGGCAACACGCGCGGTTCACTGGTCAACCAAGGTGATGCCCGTTGCATTGAGATCTGGAATCTCGTCTTCATCCAGTTCAACGCTGAGCCAGATGGCCCGGAAGAAGCCGCGAAGATGGCATTGCCAAACGCCAAAGCTGGTGAGACATGGCGTCAACGCTTCGTGCCGCTGCCCGCCAAGCATGTGGACACCGGGATGGGTTTCGAACGTGTCACCAGCATCATTCAAGGCACCAAAGGCTTCACTGATTTCAAGAACGCAAAAATCTCCAACTACGAGACCGACATTTTCCGCCCCATCTTCGACGCGTTGGAAAAACTGAGTGGAAAGAAATACACCAGCACATTGCCCGGCGCACCGACATCTCCTCCACTGCCGCTGAAAACAGTCGGTGAAGCGCCAAGCGACATCATCGAAGTCGCGCACGGAGCGGCCAACCCGCAGCCGTCACCCTACGTGGCTGACGACCAGCCATCATCGGAGCAGATTCAGGTGGATATTGCGTTCCGGGTCATCGCCGACCATATTCGGACGCTCAGTTTCGCGATCGCAGATGGTATCCAACCCGGCAACACCGACCGCAATTACGTTCTCCGCCGCATTCTGCGCCGCGCGGTGCGTTATGGCCGCTCGCTCGGTTTCCACGAGCCGTTCTTCTACAAACTGGTGGACGTGCTCGCGGACAACATGGGAGACGTCTTCCCAGAGATTCGCGCCAAGAAGAAGCATGTTCAGGATGTAATCCGCACAGAGGAAGAGGCGTTTAACAAGACCTTGGATCGGGGGATTAAGCTTTTCGATAACAGGGTCTTTGCAAACGCAATTACATTCGTAGCCAACAATGAAGGAATAATTGCACCACATGGCACGCGTGATCGCGGCTCGATGGCCGGTGCAGAGTCGCTGTCCGATCTGGATTTTGACGTAATGATCTTCAAAACAACTGAAGGGAAGGATCTTGGTGAGTTTTCGTTTAAAGAACTCCGCGATGGAGCGTGGCGAAAAGTCCTAAAGAGTCAACCGGTTGTTTTGGGTAAAGATGCTTTCGAGCTCTATGACACCTACGGCTTCCCGCTCGACCTTACCGAGTTGATGGCGCGTGAACGCGGTTTGACCGTGGACGTGGAAGGCTTCAATAAGTTGATGGACGAGCAGCGCGCCCGCGCCCGCGCCGCGCAGAAAAAGGAAGTCATTGCAGTTTCCCAAGTCGAGACCACGGCACCCACCAAGTTTACAGGCTACGACCATCTGGAAGGAGCGTTTGCGAAGGTTCTGGAGGTGGTGGAGACGAAAGGACAAACCGCAGTCATACTCGACACGACTCCATTTTACGCGGAAATGGGTGGCCAAGTTGGCGACACCGGTGCACTCGGGATAGGAGAGTCCTTCTTCGTGGTGAGTTCAACCACGAAATCGGGAAACGCTATTTTGCACATTCTCGACAAGGCCGAAGCGGGGCGCACTATTCCACGTGCCGAGCAAGTCCGAGCCTTTGTGGACTACAAGCGCCGCTGCGCGATTGAGCGTCACCACACCGTGACGCATCTGTTGCACTGGGCCTTGCACGAAGTTGTCAGCAAGGAAGCCTCGCAGAAAGGTTCATTCGTCGGTCCGGACAAGTTGACCTTCGACTTCAACAGCGCGCCGCTCACGCCGCAACAGGTCGCCGACATCGAGAGGCTCGTCAACGAGCGCATCGTCGAAAACGCGGGTGTCTCGTGGACGGAAGTCCTCTACAACGATGTGAAATCGCGCAAGGACGTGATGCAATTCTTCGGCGACAAATACGGCGACACGGTTCGCGTGGTCCAGATTGGCGGCGAGGCCGGGCAGCTGAACGGTTACTCCATGGAACTTTGCGGCGGGACGCACACGCGCGCGACTGGCGAGATTGGTTTGTTCCGCATCGTG
>DASUGI010000105.1:0-2839 GCA_036274115.1 Verrucomicrobiia bacterium | reverse complement strand
ACTTCGTTCCCTTCACATTTCCCTGCAGCGCCGTGACTCCGATTGAAAGGCGCAGACCCAAACGGACCTGGGGATAACTTCCGGGGATTGTCGTTTGACGCTCCGGGAAACGGTGGGACGGTTTTGTTATCCCGACGTTGGCTCGTCGGGTTTTGAGAAAACTGAAACCGAAACAGGAGAAAGGCAGCATCATGAAACAGCAACAGGACGTAAGAGGTTCTACGCAGGTGAGCGAACGCGCCGGTCAGGCCGGTCGGAAGCCGGATTTGAATCGCGATGAGATGATGAAGTTGATGCAGGCCGCGGGCACGCCGGGGCCGGGTCACCAGGCGTTGGAAGCGCTCGTGGGCAATTGGAAGGCCGAAGTGAAATGTTGGATGGACCCGGACGGGCCGCCCGAGGTGTCGCAAGGCACGGCCAAAACCAAATGGGTGTTGAACGGGCATTTCCTGCAGGAGGAGTTTAACGGGCAGATGATGGGCAAGCCGTTTTCTGGCATCAGCCTGATGGGTTACGACAATACCCGGCAGACGTTCAATACGGTTTGGATCAGTGACATGCAGACGTCGATCTTTACGAGCGAGGGCAAGGGCGAGAACGGCAACAAGGTGATCACGTTGGAAGGCAAGTCCACCTGTCCCACGAGCGACCAGAAGGAGGTGACCGTGAAATCGGTGTTCCGCCTGATCAGCCCGGACAAGCATGTGTTTGAAATGTTCGACGAGGACAAGGGCATGAGGACGATGGAGATCACCTACACGCGGTCGTGACAGAAGGTTCGCGGCATGAAACGGTTTAGATATGAGCAAGCGTAAGGAACAGCGACCAACCACTTGGACCGATTTTTGCCGGCTCATTCTCTGTGGACTGGGCTGCTTTTTCATCGGCCTTGGCGCTACCCGCCATTTTGACGAGGAGCGCCCCTGGTCGCTCGGCGTTGTGATCTTCTTTGTCGTCCTTGGACTAGCGTTGGCCGGCATCGGAATATTTGCAAAGCCGCGGACAGCCAGGAGGATTGCTGAGTCGCTCAATCCATAGTGCTATGAGATTGACGCCGCCTAACCCGGGCGGTCCCTGAGTTTTTGTTGTTCAGGTAGCGCGGCCGTCCCGGCTGCGAGTTCGGGCGGCGTCCCGCCGCTCGGTGCTGGGAACACGAGGCGAGACGCCTCGTGAACTCCGTAGCGCAGATTTGCAATCTGCTGTATCGCGGATTTCCAATCTGCTGCCCTCACCGACTTCAAACACGCTCGGCAGAATCGACACCGTGCCGAATGGAATTCGGCGATACAGCAGATTAGAAATCTGCGCTACACCGCGCTTCTTCGCGCTCGGTTTCAAGCAACGCGTGCAGCGTTCGCAATTCCTAAAAGTGTTCCGGCCCTGCACGGGCCGGGGACGTCGCAGCGCGACCGTCCCTACCACAACGGCGCACGCGTTACGCGTCGCGGAGTAACGGAGGGAGTTACCATTACCGAACCGCAGAACGATTGAGGGCAGAACCATTCAAACCATCATCTGCCCGGCATCATTCTGCCAAATCGTCAGCCCGGCGAGTTGCCGCATTTTGATGAACGCTATGCGGGTGTAGCGTTCGCAATTCCTAAAGTGTTCCGGCCCTGCACGGGCCGGGGACGTCGCAGCGCGACCGTCCCTACCACAACGGCGCACGCGCACTACCGGCATACGCTTGAGTAGGTTGGTTCTAATCCTGTGAATCCTGTCCACGCGTTAAACGCCATTTTGCCTTCAAGCTTTCGTGAGTTTGTTCCCGCGAGGTTGTCTGTTGTTTCGCCGTGAAGAATCGCGTTGCGTTCCTGTTGTGCCTCGACACCACCATGCTGCTGCTGGTGGTCGTGCTGGAGTGCATCAATTTCACCGGGCTGCAATGGCATCAATGGCTCGGCTTCGCGTTTTGTCCCGTGGTGCTGTGGCACGTGGTCCTGCAGTGGCAATGGTTCATCACACAGTTTCAGCGCATGCTCGCACCGGGAGCATGGCGCGTGCGGGTGAACGCGGGTTTGAATCTGCTCCTCCTGTGGCTGATGGCGGCGGTGTTATTCTCGGGCGTGTTCGTGTCGAGTCAGGCGGTGGAGGCGTTGGGCGAAAGTTTCGGGCGGGTGCGCATCTGGAGTGAGGTGCACGGATGGCTGAACGTCTCATTGGTGGGGGCGGTGGGTTTGCACCTCGGACTGAATTGGGACTGGATCATCGCGGCAGTGCGGCGTAGCGCGGCCGTCCCGGCTGTGAGTTCGGGCGGCGTCCCGCCGCTCGGTGCTGGCGCGCAGCCACTGTGTTGCGGTGACGGGCACGAGGCGAGACGCCCCGTGAACTCGCAAGCGGGGACGCCTGCGCTACCTCATAACGAGAAATCCCCTCACCCCGCCCCTCTCCCCGTTTGGCGGGGAGAGGGTGTCCGGAGGTCGCTCGGACGCGCGGTGGCGGTTCTGCTGGTGGCGAGCGTGGCGGCGGGTGGATCGTACTTCGCCATGAAAGCGATGCTACTCGACAAGAGGCGCGCGAGGATAGAACGCGAACAGGTTGTCGCCGCCGCGACGGGCAGAGGCGAGAATCAATCAGGGCGACGCTCGACCGACTCGGTGAAAAATCCTCTTGCCCCGCGCCATCGCCCGCTCGCACTGCGGAAGGCGCCGGACCTGGCGGGCGCGTTGGGATTGACGGTGTTTGCGGCGGTCATTGGCCGCTATGTGTTTCGGTTGCGATTGTGAACGGGTGATCGCGAAATGCCCGCTGGCTGAACTGCAGGTCACTCAATAAGATTTGGTTCATGGTTATTTCACCGTTGGTGTTCGCGGGCGGCATCCCGATGTTGGTTATCATC
>DASUGI010000104.1:0-3323 GCA_036274115.1 Verrucomicrobiia bacterium | reverse complement strand
TTGGCCAGCTTGCAGGCCAGTGCCTTGGTCGCGATCACCGTGCTGGTTTTGGCGGCTTTGCGGTCAAACCATTTCCGGCAGTGCTCGTCGTAACGCTTGGCAAAGTTGGCCGCTTCCACAAACGCCCACGCCAGATACTTGTTGCCGCATTTGCCGTTGTTGTCGCCTTTCTTTTTGCCATTGCTCAGGCGCTGCGAATCCACCGTCCGGCAATCGCTGGCCAGATTGCCTGGCGCTTTGAAGCGCTGGATTTCTCCGGCTTCCATCGTGATGGTCATGCTCAGAATGCGTCCCATGCCCGGCAGCGTGCCCAGTCGCTGGTAACAGGGTAGCTCGTGGGCTGACTTCATAACCGCTTTCTCAATCCGCTCAATGCTTTGATTCAATTGTTCAATGTGTTCTTTCTGCACTGCGGCGATCAGGCAATTGGCCGGATGTTCGTAGAGCGTTTTGGCTTCCGCCAACTCCATGCCTTTGAGCCGGCTCAACGACAGCGTCTGGCCGGTGGTGCGTTGGTAGAGGCTTTTGAAACTCAGCAGCAATGCGGTGCGCTGGCGCACCAGGCCCAGGCGGCGACGCAACAGATCCCGCACCGGGCGCAAGCTCGGATCATAAATGTGGCCCGTCGGCAGAATTCCCAGGCGCTGCAATTCGGCCAGAAAGTACGCGTCGCTCTTGTCGTCGGCGTGCTTGAGGCCGTTGTATTGTTCGATCTGGGCGGGGTTGGCGAGCACGACCGGAAAGGAGTGGGCGCGCAATCCGTCCACCAGCCAATACCAGTTGTAGGTGGATTCCACTGCCAGACTCTTGAAGCGCGGCTGGAACGGCTTGAGGAATTGGACCACCTGCGCCAGATCACAATCCAACTTCTGATGTTTGAGGCGTTGGCCGGCTTGGTCCACGATGCCGATCATGAGGTTGTTGCTATGCAGGTCGATTCCTGCAAATAGTGATGCAGTCATTTTGGTTTCCTTTCGGTTGTGTTGTTTTTGAAAAGGACAACACTCTGTTTACCGGAAGGAAACCTTCCTTCGGCCCCTAAAGTTTATCAGTCCTGGGTCGGTCCTTGGTTTTGTTCACTCATAGATGCGTCAGTGTTGTCGCTCGATACTGTCAGCGGGCCGTCAAAACCAGCCAGGGCTGGGCGGAAGCGACACACCTTGCAACCGATGCTCCGCGACAACAAGACCGCCGCCCACCACTGGTCGATCGTTTCGTTTCCCGGTTTCCACCCCGTAACGCCACCATCAATGCGGCATCTCAGCGACGCGATTCCTGTCATTCATTCTGTCAATCTTGCCACGGGCATGTGGGGAATCGCGGGGGTCGACGGGACCAAGAAAGGCTCGACCAGGAAACGCTGGTGCGAGCCGGCAAAGACAAGGCCTTTCCGGGTTGCTCACCGAATAAAGCCTGATTTCACCCCGGTTTTACGGGTTTCCCGCAACCGGTTCACCGCCGCGAATAGTCCGTGACCGGATTGTAACTTTCTGATTTTGTCGCGCTTCTCCAGAATGCCAGTTATCCTGAGGGTGTCGTGAATAACAATCTGGAATTCCAGCCACAACACTTTATCAACCGCGAGTTGAGCTGGCTGGAATTCAACCAGCGCGTGCTCGACGAGGCGTTCGATTCGTCCAACCCGCTCCTGGAACGCCTGAAATTCTTCACCATCGTCAGTTCGAACCTGGACGAGTTTTTCGAGGTTCGCGTGGCGCGATTGAAGCAGGAAATCGAAAGCGGCCAGGCAGAACGAAGTATTGACGGATTGACCCCCACGGAAACGCTGCGCGCGGTGATTCGGCGCGTGCGCCAGATGGTTTCCGACCAATACGCCTGCTGGCGCAACGATCTCCGGATCGGTCTGGCCCGGCATAAGATCAGAATTCTGGGCATCAACGAATTGACCAAGAGCGATAAAACCTGGCTGGAGGTTTTTTACTGGCAACAGGTGCGGCCCGTGTTGACGCCGCTGGCCATTGATCCGGCGCATCCCTTTCCGCAACTGCTCAACAAGTCGCTCAACCTCATTGTGCGGCTGGAGATGAAAAAGCATCGCGAGGCCCACAAGCACATGGCGGTGGTCCAAATGCCGGCCATCCTCCCGCGTCTCGTGCAATTGCCGCGCAATGATGGTCGCCGCGATTACGTTTATCTCGGTGACTTAATCGGACATTTCCTGGCCGACATTTTTCCTGGCACAACCATTCTGGGCTGGTGGCCCTTTCGCGTCACGCGCAACAGCGAGCTTTACATCGACGAAGAAGAAGAGAGCAATCTCTTAAAAGCCGTCGAGACTGAATTGCACAACCGCCGCCGCGGTGACGCGGTGCGATTGGAGATCGATCATCGTTGCCCGTCGCAAATTCTGGATGCGTTGCTCAAGACGTTTCGCCTCACCGAAGAGGATCTTTACTTGATTGACGGTCCGTTGAATCCCACGCGGCTGATGATGCTTTATCAGGGCGATCATTCGCCGGAATTGCGAGACGCGCCCGTGGTCGCGCCCATCGCCGCTTCATTGCGCGGACGCGAGGACTTGTTTGCGGTGATTCGCGAACAGGATGTTCTGTTGCACCATCCCTACGAGCACTTTGACAGCGTGGTGAATTTGCTCGAGCAAGCCGCCCAGGATCGCAACGTGCTCGCCATCAAGATGACGTTGTATCGCACCGGCGGTGATGAACGCATCGTGGGCGCGCTGATGAATGCCGTGAAAAACGGCAAACAAGTCACCGCGGTGGTGGAGTTGCGCGCCCGCTTCGATGAAGCCAACAACATCCAATGGGCGCGACGGCTGGAGGAGAATGGCGTGCACGTCGTTTACGGTCTTGTGGGATACAAAATTCACGCGAAGGCCACGCTCGTGGTGCGACGTGAGCGCGAACACATCCGGCGTTATGTGCATCTGTCCACCGGGAATTACAACCCCACGACCGCGCGGCTTTACACGGACCTGGGTCTCTTCACTTGCCGCCCGGAGTTTGGCGAAGACGCGACCAACCTTTTCAATCTGCTTACGGGGATTTGTCAGTTCCGGGAAATGAAGCGGCTATTGGTAGCGCCGTTCGACCTGCACGAGCGGTTGCTGGCGCTCATCGCGCGTGAAACCAAAAACGCCAAACGCGGTGTCCCGGCCCGAATCATTGCCAAAATCAATTCGCTGGCCGAACCTCAGATCATTCACGCGCTTTATCGAGCTTCCCAGGCCGGGGTGAAGATTGACCTGATTGTGCGCGGCGTGTGTTGCCTCCGCCCGGGCGTTCCCGGCGTGAGTGAGAACATTACGGTTCGCAGCATCGTGGACCGGTTTTTGGAGCATA
>DASUGI010000103.1:0-28931 GCA_036274115.1 Verrucomicrobiia bacterium | reverse complement strand
CCTTCCTCAATGAAGTCTGACCCGATGAACGTGACGTAGAGCGAATCATCCGTGACTTTCACCGAACGGTCCGTCAGGACGACGGGAATTTTGGCTTTCTTGATTTCGGTGAGCACCGGTTGCCAACCGGTTTCCACCACGGGTGAGAATGCGATTACATCCACGCCCTGTGCGATGAACGAGCGCAACGCCTTGATTTGGTTTTCCTGCTTCTGCTGCGCGTCGGCGAACTTGAGTTCGATCCCGCGCTTGGCGGCTTCCGACTTGATGGACTCCGTGTTGGCCGTGCGCCAACCGCTCTCCGCGCCGATCTGCGAAAAGCCGACCACGATTTTCTTGTCCGCTCCGAACGACACCGACGCGCACAAAAGTGCGGCGGTCAGACCAAGCATGATTTTGTTCATTGTTTTCATAGTGGTTGTTGATTGGATCATTTGAGCGTCGGATTGTTGAGAAAATTCATTTTTGGCCGTAATACGCGCCAGCACCATGTTTGCGCAGATAATGCTTGTCCAGCAAGACGCTTTGCATGGGCTTGAGCTTTGGGTTGATGCGCAACGTCTCACTGTTCAGGCGGGCTATGAACTCCAGCACGCCGGCGTTGTGGACCGCATCCGCCACATTCCTGCCCCAGGTGAACGGCCCATGACTCGCCACTAACACTGCCGGATGCTGCATCGGGTCGAGTTTCTGCTTTCTGAAAGTGTTCACGATTACCTCGCCGGTATTCGCCTCATAATCCTTCTTGATCTCTGCGGGCTTCAACTGGCGCGTGCACGGAACATCGCCATACCAGTAATCCGCCTGCGTCGTGCCGTAAGCCAGCAGCGGCTTGCATGCCTGCGCCCAGGAAGTCGCAAACAAACTGTGCGTGTGCACCACGCCGCCGATGTCTTTGAACCTCCGATAGAGGACCAAATGCGTTGGCGTGTCCGAACTTGGCGTGAGATTTCCTTCGACGACTCTCCCGTCGGCGAGCGAAACCACAACCATGTGTTCCGGCTTCATTCCCTCGTAAGGCACGCCGCTGGGTTTGATCACCATCAACCCGCTCGCCTGGTCCACGCCGCTGGCGTTGCCCCACGTTTCGATGACCAATCCCCTGGCCACCAAATCCAGGTTGGCCTGGCAAACTTCTGCTTTGAGCTGTTCCAGCATGTTCGCGGTGTTGATTTTTACAAATTGCGAGCGCCTTCGGTATGGCATGAAGTGGCCACAACACTCATTTCCGAGCCTTGCTGCGAATCTCAATCAGCCTCTTCATCACGCCATACAGGTTGCCCCTCCAACCTTTCGTGCCGAAGGCATCATGTAACTCCTTGTAGAGAGCATAAAGTTGCCGGTACGTCGCGTGCGCCTTTGCATTTGGCTTGTAGACCTTCGGCTTTAAACCCGTCATTCGCTTGATTGCCGTGGCGTAATTCTTGTGCGCGCCAGCTACCACTGCAGCCGCAATGGCCGAACCCAAGGCGCAAGTCTGTGCCGAACGACTGACCTTCATCGGTCGGCCGGTCACGTCCGCGTAAATCTGCATCACCACGGGATTCTTCTCCGCAATCCCGCCGCAGTTCACCACGGACGAAATCTTCACACCGTATTCTTCGAAGCGATTGATGATCGTGAGTGCTCCATAAGCCGTCGCCTCAATGAGCGCGCGATAAATTTCGGCCGGCGTCGTGTAAAGCGTTTGACCGATCACCGCCCCAGTGAGTCGCTGATCGACGAGAATGGTGCGATTGCCGTTGTTCCAATCCAGCGCGAGCAGACCGCTTTCGCCCGGCTGCAATTTGGCTGCGGCTTCAGTGAGTTCCTCGTGTGTGGCGGAGCGCCGATCTCCTGATCGGCTCGTTGGCCAATTGTTCTTGAGACTGGCCGAACCGGAGTTCGGCGCTCCTGGTCGGATATAGTTAACGAACCAGTTGAAAATGTCGCCCACAGCAGATTGACCAGCTTCGAGTCCGAAGTAACCGGGCAACACACTGCCATCCACGATGCCGCAGAGCCCCGGCACGTCAGCGAGCCTCTTGGTGTTGGGCGAGATGGCGATGTCGCACGTGCTCGTGCCTATGATTTTTACAAGCGTTCCCGGCGCAACTCCCGAACCTACCGCACCCAGATGCGCATCAAACGCGCCGACCGCAACGGGAATTCCTTCCGACAACCCGGTCTTCTTCGCCCAGGCTGCGGTGAGACCGCCAACCGCTCGATCAATCGAATGGACACGCGGCGTGAGACGTTTGCGCAGTTGTGCAAGCTTCGGACTGAGTTTCGACAAGAATTGTTCGTCCGGATAGCCGCCCCACTTGGCGTTCCACATGGCTTTGTGACCCGCTGCGCAAACGCCCGCAATGAAGTTGCTCGGATGCTCCGTGCCCGTCAGTGCTGCTGGCACGTAATCAGCAAGCTCAACCCACGAATGCGCTGCATTGAAAACGTCTGGTGCGACGCGAAGGCACTTCAGAATCTTGCTCCAGAACCATTCGCTCGAGTACGTGCCACCGCACTTGGCCAGATATTGCGGCCGCAACTTTTTCGCGAGGGCAGTAATCTCGGCAGCTTCGCCGACTCCGGTGTGATCCTTCCACAACCACGCCATCGCGGCGGGATTGCTGGCGAACTTCCGTTGAAACGCCAGCGGCTGCCCTTCCTTGTCCACAGGCAACGGCGTGCTGCCCGTCGTGTCCACGCCAATGCCAATCACTTGCTTTGAGCCGAAACCCTTGACGCTTTTCTTCGCGGCAGCGAGCGCTTGCTTGATGGTGATCTCAGCGCCGTTGATATAATCCAACGGATGTTGTCGAGCGAGATTCGGGTCGCGCGAGAGAATGACACCTTGGGTTCCGTGAGCGTACGTCCAGACCGCCGCGGCGACCTCTGCGCCGTTAGCGACGTTGACAATAAGGCAGCGAACCGAGTTCGTGCCGTAGTCCAGTCCAATCGTGTATTGAGCCGACATAGCCTTTGTCTAAAACATCCAACAACCAACATCGAACACCGAACGTCCAATTCACCTTGAACGACCCTACGCCGCTGGATGTTGAGCGTTGGATGTTCGATGTTGGATGTTTCGGCGCTCAGATCGTCCAGCCTTTACTGAGCGCATAATAAACTTCGTTGTTGCGTAACGTCTGCTGGAAATCGCGCACGTTGGTTCGGCCATCAATGATGGCGAGTTCGATCCCCGCGATCGTCGCGAAATCTTCAATCATCTCCGTCGTCACGACCTGACTGAAACCCGTGTGATGCGCGCCACCGGCATGAATCCAGCAGGCGCACGCTTCCTCGAAACTCGGTCGGCATTGCCACACCGCTTGCGCGACGGGAAGCTTCGGCATCGAGTGCTCGGGCGCGACCACATCGACTTCGTTCAGCAGAAAACGGAAACGATTCCCGAGGTCCATCAGCGCCACATTGATTGCCGGACCGGACGGAGTGTTAAAGACCAGTCGCGCGGGATCAGCCTTGCCGCCGATGCCAAGTGGATGCACCTGCAACGACGGTTTGCCATCTGCGATGGTCGGGCAGATTTCCAGCATGTGCGAACCAAGCACGAGCTTGCCGTCCGGGCTCATGTGATAGGTGTAATCCTCCATGAACGACGTGCCGCCCTCGAGGCCACTCGCCATCACCTTCATTGCGCGAACCAGCGCCGCCGTCTTCCAATCCCCTTCCCCGGCGAAACCATAGTTGTCCGCCATCAAACGTTGCGGTGCGAGACCGGGCAATTGCACGAGCCCATGCAAATCTTCAAACGTAGTGGTGAAACCTTTGAACCCGCCTTCTTCCAGGAACGAACGTAGACCAAGTTCGATGCGGGCAGCTTCGCGGACCGACTTGTGCCGCTTGCCCCCCTTCTTCAAGTCGGCGGACATTTCATATTTGGCCTCGTAGGATTTGCTGAGCGCGTCAATGTCCTTGTCGCTGGCGGCGTTGACTTTCGCGACGAGGTCGCCAACGCCATGCGTGTTCACCGAGAAACCAAACTTGAGCTGGGCGGCGACCTTATCGCCTTCGGTGACCGCCACTTCGCGCATGTTATCGCCGAAGCGCACGAACTTCGCACCCTGCCAATCGTGCCAGGCCGCCGCAGCGCGCGCCCACGCGCCAATCTTCTCCTGCGTCTCCTCTTCCTGCCAGAAACCGACGACGACTTTCCGCGCGATGCGCAGACGAGTCATGATGAACCCGTGCTCACGATCACCGTGCGCGGCCTGATTCATGTTCATGAAGTCCATGTCAATCGTGCTCCACGGCAAATCACGATTGTATTGCGTATGCAGATGACAGATGGGCTTCCGGAGTTGCTTGAGGCCGTTGATCCACATCTTTGACGGTGAGAACGTGTGACACCAGGTGATGAGGCCGATGCAGTTCCGGGCGTTGTTGGCCTGCTGACAAAGATCCGTAATGGCATCCGGCGAAACCATCACCGGCTTGAAGACAATCTTAACCGGAATCGTGTTCGCGCCGTTCAACGCCTTCGCAATCTCTTGCGAGTGCCTGGCAACCGCCTTGAGCGTCTCCGGTCCGTAGAGATGCTGGCTGCCAGTGACGAACCAGACTTCAAACTGTTTCAGATTGATCTTCATGACATTCAAAAGCGTCGGAGCGTCGCAATGTGACGTGGCGCCAACCGACGTGTGATTGCTCCTCCCTCTCCCCTCAAAGGGGAGAGGGCCGGGGTGAGGGGTGAGAGTGCAACGAGAATCTCCATCGATGCGAGAGCCATACGACGCTCCCACCCCTCACCCTTAATCCCTCTCCCCGTTGAGGGGAGAGGGAGACGTGAAATAGCGACCTCCACAAATCTTCGCAGCGCTACTGCAAGATCAAGCTTCGTTCGGAGATTTGTGTGAGATGTTCTCAATCAAATAAACTCGTTGATGAGATTCTCCAGGAACTCCTGGCGGCCGCTGACGTTCGACGACGCATCGCCCTGCTTGAGCATGTAGGCTTCGAGGTCTTTGAAGCTGGCCTTGCCCGCCTCAATCTTCGCGCCGATGCCGGAATCCCAGGAGGCGTAACGGTTCTTAACGAACGCCGCGAGGCGGCCATCCTTGCGAATCGCCGTGGCGATTTTGAGTCCGCGCGCAAACGCATCCATGCCGCCAATGTGCGCGTGAAACAAATCTTCCGGCTCGAAACTCTCTCGACGAACCTTGGCATCGAAATTCACGCCGCCAGTGGTAAAGCCGCCATATTTGAGCACGGACAACATGGTGAAGGTTGTCAGATAAATACTCGTGGGGAACTGATCCGTATCCCAGCCAAGCAATTCATCGCCGGTGTTGGCGTCGATCGAGCCCAACGCACCCGCGGCTCCGGCCACTTCCAATTCGTGCTGCATGGTGTGGCCAGCGAGCGTGGCGTGATTGGTTTCCAGGTTAAGCTTGAAGTGCTTCAAGAGATCGAACTCGCGGAGGAAGTTCAAACACGCGGCAGCGTCGGAATCGTATTGGTGCTTCGTGGGCTCTTTGGGCTTTGGCTCAATGTAGAACTGGCCTTTGAACCCAATCTTCTTCTTGTAATCCACCGCCATGTGCAGGAAGCGCGCAAGGTGCTCCTGCTCACGCTTCAGGTCGGTGTTGAGCAGAGTCATGTAACCCTCGCGTCCGCCCCAGAACGTGTAACCCGTGCCGCCCAGTTCATACGTAACTTCCATCGCCTTCTTTACTTGCGCGGCGGCGTAGGCGAACGCGTCGGCATTGCAGCTCGTGGCCGCACCGTGAACGTAGCGTGGATTCGAGAACAGATTCGCCGTGCCCCAGAGCAACTTGATGCCAGTGCGCTTTTGTTCTTCCTTCAGCACCTTCACCACTGCATCGAGATTCTTGTTTGACTCGCGCAGGTTTTTGCCTTCGGGCGCAACGTCCCGATCGTGAAAGCAGTAGAATGGTGCGCCAAGTTTGTCGATAAACTCAAAGGCGACCCGTGCCCGCTTCTGCGCGTTGGGGACAGAATTCGAGCCGTCGTCCCACGGACGTTGCATCGTGCCCGCGCCGAACGGATCAGCGCCCGTTCCCCGGAACGTGTGCCAGTACACGACGGCGAATCGCAGATGATCTCGCATCGTTTTACCCGCAACGACTTCGTCGGCGTTGTAGTGTTTGAACGCAAGCGGATTTCGGGAGCGCGGTCCCTCGTATTTGATTTTGGAGACTTTTGGAAAAGCCTTTTGCATGGAGGTTGGTTCGTCAAAGCCGCGAACAGAGCAGGCGCGTCGCCGGCATACCCTGCCGGAGTTGCGACGTCCTGAGGCTCGCGAGGTTCATTAATGAGTCATGCAATCGGCTGATTGAAATGCTTAGGTGGAGAAGGTTATTCACTGGCCCCAAAGGCAGACAACGCCACTTTGCGTATTCCACCAACCAATTTGCGTTCTCATCTTGGCGGGGAAACGTCCCTATGGCAATGATCCACTGATGCAGCATTCTCCGACCAACCAGCGCAGCCGTAATCTGGTATTGCGCGAGACGAATGTTTGTGACAACACTGTCTGGCCTGATGGCTGGGGTCTTAGCTCAGTTGGTAGAGCGTCTCGTTCGCAATGAGAAGGTCAGGGGTTCGAATCCCCTAGGCTCCACCAGTCTTCGCTTGGAGCTTGCGGAAAGCGAAGACTGCCGCGCCGTAGCATAGCGAAGGCGGGCCGGATGCAATTCTTCTACGGTTACATTCTTCAGACCGAATCTCTCCCTGAGCGGTCTTACATTGGGATTACTGAGAACTTAAAAAGCAGGCTCGCAAAACACAATGCTGGCGAAGTCCCTCACAGCGTCAGGCTCCGACCTTGGCGAGTCAAAACGGCAATCGTTCACGGATGACAAACAGGCTCACGGATTTGAGCGCTATCCCAAGACCGCATCTGGCCGGGCCTTTGCAAAAAAGCGACTTTGAACACTGCCGGACTGGCGCTGCCCGATTACTTTGGCATCATTGACGCAACGCACGGGCTCGACAATAATCATGTGACGTGAGCCCGATCCGCATAATGACGCAAGGATGGAGAAGATACTTCCTCAACATCCGGGGTCGTTTTGCGATCGCGTCCGTTCTTGCCTGCGGTTTTGTCACCGGCACGCTGCAATCATCCGGCGCAAACTCACCTGCCAAAGTTGACTTTAATCGCGATGTGCGCCCTATCCTTTCCGACAATTGCTATGCTTGCCACGGTCCGGACAGCGAAAAGCGCAAGGCGGGCTTGCGTCTTGATGTCAAGGAAGGCGCGTTGGCGAAGTTGAAGTCGGATGCGGTTGCCGTCGTGCCCGGCCATCCGGAGCAAAGCGCGCTGGTGGAGCGCATCACCACCCGGAACGAAGACGACCTGATGCCGCCGCCCGATACCGGCAAGCATCTTTCCGAGAAACAAGTTGAACTCCTGAAACGCTGGATTGCGGAAGGAGCGGAATGGAAACCCCACTGGTCGTTCATCAAACCGGAATCCCCTGCCCTGCCCGCCGTCAAGAACAAGAAGTGGCCGCGGAATCCGATCGATTCATTCATTCTGGCGCGGCTCGAACAGGAAAAACTGCGCCCCTCAAAGGAAGCGGACAAATTCACCCTGATTCGCCGCGTGACTTTCGACCTTACCGGCCTGCCGCCCACGCCGGACGAAGTTGAAGCGTTCGTTGCCGACCGCAGTCCCGATGCCTATGAGCGCCTGGTGGATCGCTTATTGCAGTCGCCGCGCTATGGCGAACACGAAGCGCGCTACTGGCTGGACGTGGCTCGTTACGGCGATACCCACGGGCTGCACCTGGATAATGAACGCTCCATGTGGCCCTACCGCGATTGGGTCGTCGGCGCGTTCAATCGGAACCTGCCATTCGACCAGTTCACAGTTGAACAACTCGCCGGCGACCTGTTGCCCGCGCCGACCCGCGAACAGAAAGTTGCCAGCGGCTTTAATCGTTGCAACGTGTCCACCAGCGAGGGTGGTGCGATCGACGAAGAGTTCTACGTGCGTTACGCCGTGGACCGCACGGAAACAATGGCTACAGCCTGGCTGGGTCTGACGGTCGGTTGTGCCGCCTGCCATGACCATAAGTACGATCCCATTTCGCAAAAGGAGTTTTACCAGCTCTACGCTTTCTTCAACAACATGAACGAAGCCGCGATGGATGGAAATGCACTGTTGCCGCCACCGGTTTTAAAGCTGCCAACTCCCGAACAACAAGCGAAACTGGACAGCTTTGACCAACAGATCAGCGCCCTGGAAAAACGCGTTCGCGATGAAGTGGCGAAGATTGACTATCAAGAACCCGACATTAAACCCGCGTCCACTCCCACCAATGCCGAACCTCAGGATTTTGTTTGGGTGGAGGATGAGTTTCCCCGCGGGGCAAAACTGCAGGCTGATGGGGCGGCATTGAACTGGATAGAAGGCGAACGCGTTTTCAGCGGCAAACGCGCGCTGGCCCGCACGGACGCTGGTCGGGCGCAGGACGTTTTCACGGGAGCACTGCAACCCTTGATTGTCAGCACCCAGGACACGTTCTTTGTTTATGTTTACCTCGAACCCACCAATGCGCCCAAAGCGATCATGCTCCAGCTGCACACGAAGGAGTGGTCGCATCGCGCGAACTGGGGTGACGAGAATGCGATCGGATGGGGCGAGAACGGAAAACCCAGCAAGTTGCTGATGGGCGACCTTCCCCGAACCGGCGAATGGGTGCGCCTGGAAGTTAGCGCAGCGAAATTTGAATTGCCGGAAGGAAGCAAAATAGATGGGCTCGCGTTCACGCAGTTTGGCGGAACGGTGTATTGGGACAAAGCCGGATTGCGCACCGCAACGTCACAGATTGATCAGGCGCTGGAATCGCTCGCCCTCTGGGAGGAGCAAGAAAAAGGACTCGAGAAATCTGACGTGCCGCAGAAGGTGCGTGATGCCATCAAAGTAAACGTGACCGAGCGCAAACCGAAGCAAGCGAAGTTAATTCGCGATTACTACTTGGAAAACATTTACGCGCCGGCTCGCATAATCTTTGACCCGCTGCACAAAGAATTGGCCAACCTCCGCAAGGAACGAGAGGAGTTCGATAAAAAGATTCCCGCCACGATGATTTCGCAGGAGAAGGCAGAGCCGCGTGCCGCCTACCTCCTCAAACGCGGTCAGTATGATCAGCGTGGCGAGCCGGTGGCGCGAGCCGTTCCAGCCGTTTTGCCACCGCTGAAGGCCACCACCACCACGAACCGTCTGGACCTCGCCCGTTGGCTCGTCAACCCCGAGCATCCACTCACCTCGCGCGTAACGGTCAACCGTTTCTGGCAACAGTTCTTCGGAACGGGTTTGGTGAAAACCTCCGGCGATTTCGGTGCGACGGGCGAGTGGCCGTCGCACCCGGAATTACTCGATTGGTTGGCAATCGACTTCATGCAGAACGGCTGGGATGTGAAGCGCCTTATTCGTCAAATCGTGACCAGCGCGACGTACCGACAGAGTTCCGCGGTGACGCCCGCACTGGTGCAGAAAGATCCGCAAAACCGTCTGCTCGCGCGCGGCCCGCGCTTCCGACTCGACGGCGAGATGATTCGAGACAACGCCCTTTACGTGAGCGGGTTGCTCGTCGAGAAAATGGGCGGTCGCGGCGTGCGCCCCTATCAACCACCCGGGATTTGGGAAGCCGTCGGTTATACGACCAGCGATACTGCCAAGTTCACGCAGGATCACGGTGACGCGCTTTATCGTCGCAGTCTTTATACGTTTTGGAAGCGCACCGCCGCTCCGCCGTATCTGACAACGTTCGATGCGCCTTCGCGGGAAAAATACTGCACTCGTCGGGAGCGCACGGATACTCCGTTGCAGGCTTTGGTGACCATGAACGACCCGCAATACGTGGAGGCCGCCCGCCATCTCGGAGCGCGGATGATTGATTACAACAGCGATCAAACGAAGCGGCTCGAATTCGGTTTTCGCCTGCTGATGGCACGTCTGCCATCGCCCTTTGAAAAATCGGTTTTGAACGATACGCTGAACAAATACCTGGCCCAGTATCAACAGGATCGGGAAGCCGCGAGGAAACTGATTGCGGTCGGCGAATCGCCCGTTAACGAAAAGCTGAACGCATCCGAGTTGGCCGCCTACACGATGGTCGGCAGCCTGCTGTTGAACCTTGATGAAACGCTGAACAAGAACTGAGTTGCCTGCATGAATCCCATCCACGAACGACTTCAGCAAATGAGCCGGCGGCATTTCTTCAAAAGCACCGGGCTGGCTGCCGGACGGATTGCGCTTGCGGGAATGATGCTCCCGGAACTCGCTCGCGCAACAACGAAGGATAAGGCGGTAGCCCTCGCACATCCTCCCCTGCCCGGCCTGCCACACTTTGCGCCGAAGGCCAAGCGGTTGATCTACCTGTTCATGAATGGCGGACCGTCGCAGATGGATTTGATGGATTACAAGCCGGGTCTCGAAAAGATTTACGATACCGATTTGCCTGATTCGATTCGCCAGGGCCAGCGGCTGACCACGATGACCAGCGGTCAGAAGCGCTTCCCAATCGCTCCCTCGAAATACTCGTTCAAGCAATATGGCCAGTCCGGCATGTGGTTCAGCGAACTCCTGCCGCACACGGCAAAAATTGCGGACGACATTGCCGTGATTAAGTCCGTCCACACCGAAGCCATCAATCACGACCCGGCGGTCACTTTCATTCAGACCGGCAACCAGATTCCCGGCAAACCCAGTCTGGGCTCCTGGCTCTCGTACGGTCTCGGTAGCGAGTGCAATAATCTCCCGGCGTTTGTAGTGATGACGCCGCGTTGGTCCGCCAAGCGCGATGCGCAAGCGCTCTACCAACGTTTGTGGGAAGCGGGATTTTTGCCAACGAAGCACGCGGGCGTAGCGTTGCGCGCCCAGGGCGATCCCGTTCTCTACCTCAACGATCCGCCCGGCGTGGATTCGGCGGGCCGCCGCAACATGCTCGACGCTTTGGCAAAACTGAACCAGGCCGAATACAAAAGAATCGGCGACCCCGAGATCAACACGCGCATCTCACAATATGAAATGGCATTTCGGATGCAAAGCTCCGTGCCGGACCTGATCAACATTGCCGGCGAAGAGAAGGCTACGCTCGACCTTTATGGCCCTGAGGTCACGACGCCCGGGACATTTGCCCACAGCGCAATCATGGCCCGCCGGCTGGCCGAGCGCGGCGTTCGCTGCATCGAGATTTTTCACCGAGAATGGGACCATCACGGCGATCTTGAGCGTGATCTGCCGTTGCAATGCCGCGATGTTGACCAGGCTTGCTACGGGCTTATTACCGACCTCAAGAATCGAGGCATGTTAGACGAAACATTGGTCGTCTGGGGTGGTGAATTCGGGCGTACCGTTTATTGTCAGGGCAAACTGACTCGCGAGAGTTATGGTCGCGACCATCATCCGCGGTGCTTCACGATGTGGATGGCCGGCGGCGGCGTCAAAGGCGGAACCATCTACGGCGAAACTGACGATTTCAGCTACAACGTCGTCCGCGACCCGGTGCATATCCGCGACATTAATGCGACGATCCTGCATTGTCTCGGCATCGATCATCGTCTGCTCACTTATAAGTTCCAGGGATTGGATCAACGCCTCACCGGCGTGGAAGAAGCGAATCCGGTCACGGGGATACTTGTTTAAGTCTTCGTCAAATCGTCGATGAAGCCCGATCCTATCTGGAAACAGGTCATTGCCGTCTTTGTTGCAGCGCTCATCGGCTATCTGGTGGTGTTTTACTTCATCGAGCATCAGCGCAGGAAGGATGGACCGTGGCAGGCAACCTTTACGACTGTGGATGGATTACCCACTATGCTGGTGAGTCACCCCAAATTGCAACTAACCAACGTTTCCATCTCGTTTGTTGATGCGACGACCACGGCGACGAACCTGCCTCAGACTGTCGCTTTCGAGCATGGCCGCCCGGCCCCGTTTGATCTGCCTTTTGGCCAATGTGTGTTTATTGATGCGCTCTATATGCCAGGCACGGCGGTCTTTGAAATGTTCGGTCACCAAATCCAACTCATGCCCCGCGTGCTGACCATTGACAAAGTGGAACGTCCCTGGCGGTCCGGTGAGAAAATCCTTTTGACGAACCAGCCGTCCGCTACACTCCCGGCTAATTGATATGTTGCTGGTTTTGGACAACTACGATTCGTTCACCTACAACCTCGTCCAGTATCTGGGCGAGATGAATGTCGAGTTGCAGGTGCATCGCAACGACCAGATCACGGTGGAACAGGTGCGCGCCCTCAAGCCGGATCGCCTGCTCATCTCACCCGGCCCGTGTTCGCCGAACGAATCCGGTCTCTCGAACGAAATCATCCGCACCTTCAGCACGCAGATCCCGACCCTCGGTGTCTGCCTCGGCCACCAATGCATTGGTCACGTCTTCGGTGCGGATGTCGTCGTCAATTACCGCATGATGCACGGCAAGACCTCGCCCATTAAGCACAACGGCAAGGATTTGTTCGAAGGCATGCCGAATCCTTTTCCGGCCACGCGTTATCACTCGCTCGTGATCAAGCGCGAGTCCGTTCCTGATTGCCTGGAAATCACCGCCGAAACCGATGAAGGCGAAATCATGGGTGTAAAGCACAAGCAGTATCCCATCTGGGGTGTGCAGTTCCATCCTGAGAGCATTCTCACCGAGAACGGTCGGACGATTCTTAAGAATTTCTTGCAACTCAAGTAGCGGTCAGGCAGTCCTCAATACCTCCTTGTCCCTAACTATTTGTAGACTCATCGCCTGACTGCGTACTCGTAAACCCGCATGCTTTCATCAATCGGATTCAACATCCAACCCTCGCCGCTGGTCTCTGTCACTGATGAAGAACTGGTGACAGGGACTATGTAGTAACCTCGTTCCTCGTGGTCATCTCTTTGCAAAACGATTATCAGATGTCCTCGATGGGAGTACACCGAAAGAGGTTTCAACCTCTCAATCGCATCAGGCAAATTGTAACTCCCTCCTCTATATGCGGCGCGGCAATTACCAATTCCGAAATCTCGGGTGGCGATGTCGGTCTCTGTGGCGGCAAATCGGGAACTTTGACCAACTCGCGACAACGACAAGGCAGACCCGCCTCCGGCTGCATGGCAACGTGGGCGCATCCGCAAAGCAAAGCGCACAAAGTTATGAATGTTGGTAGCGCACGCATTCTGAGCCATATCAACGAACCAGACTCAGCGACGGCGGCCATCGGATATGAGCCGCCAAATCGGTAATTTCCGTTGGTGCCTTTTCATGGTCAACGTATATGAGCGGTATGTCCTCCGGTCAACTGGTTTCTCCGAACGAAAGGTCATTTCCAAAAAAGCGGCGTGGCGCTTCGCTTCCCGCCGCGGTCCATGACTGAATTCATAGCGTTGTGACCTTTGCGTTCCTTGCGTGAGGCACAATCGGTTCAGCTCGCAGCCAGCGGGACGCTGGCGCTTCCCAGATAAAGCAAAATCGCCCGGCATGGTGCCGGGCGATTCGCGAGGGATTTTGAATTGGAGGACTTAGCTGTTGGCCGCAGGCGCATCCGCCGGTGCTGCCATTTCTTTGTCGCGATCCTCCATCGCTGCTTTGCGGGAGAGGCGCACGCGGCCTTTTTCGTCCACGCCGAGGCACTTGACCCAGATTTCGTCGCCCATCTTGACGATGTCTTCGGTCTTCTTGACGCGGAAGTTGGCCAGTTCGCTGATGTGAACCAAGCCGTCCTTGCCGGGCAGGAATTCGACGAAGGCGCCGAATTCTTTAATCGTGACAACTTTGCCGCGATAGATTTTGCCAATCTCTGCTTCGGCGGTCATACCCGTGATGGCGTCCACGGCGATCTTCATTCCTTCCGCGGAAACTGAGAACACATTCACTGTTCCATCATCCTCGATGTCGATTTCGCAGCCGGATTCCTCGACGAGCCGTTTGATGTTCTTGCCACCGGGCCCGATGAGTGCACCGATCTTCTCGGGGTTGATCTTCAATACCTGGATGCGCGGAGCGTACTTGCTCATTTCCTTGCGCGGGGCAGATATGGTCTTGGCCATTTCGGCGAGGATATGCATGCGCGCAATGCGGGCATTCTCGATGGCTTCGGCCATCAATGCGTGTGGCAGGCCCTTCAACTTCAGGTCGAGTTGAAAACCGGTAATACCCTTCTCCGTGCCGGCGATTTTGCAATCCATGTCGCAATAGCCGTCTTCCCAGCCGATGATGTCGGTGAGGAGTTGGTAGCGCGAAATCTTCTTGTCGCCGCCGTATTCGGTGCAAATACCAACACTGATGCCGGCAACCGGACGAGTCATGGGAACGCCCGCGTCCAGCAGCGCAAGCGTGCCACCGCAAACGCTAGCCATCGAAGTGGAGCCATTGGACTCCATGATCTCGCTGGTAACGCGGATGGCGTAAGGATAGGTCGCCAGCGGAAGCATCGGTTCAATGCTGCGTTCAGCCAACGCGCCATGGCCAATTTCACGACGACCCGGACCGCTGATGCGGCCAGTTTCGCCGACCGAGAAATTGGGGAAGTTGTAATGAAGCATGAATTTCTTCGTGCCTTCGCCGCCCGTGTAGGAATCAAACTCTTGAATGTCGTCGCCGGTGCCGAGAGTAGCCAGCGTAACGGCCTGTGTTTCGCCACGGGCGAAAAGCGCTGAGCCATGGGCGCGGGGGAGAATCCCGACTTCCGTGGTGATCGGACGGACTTGATCAAACGTGCGGCCATCAAGGCGCTTGCCGCTGTTGAGAATCAAACTGCGGACGGCTTCCTTTTGGATGTAATAGAAGGCATCGTTGATGACGAAGTTGGTGACTTTCTCAGCACCAAACTTCTCGACGAGCTTTTTACCGACTTCGTCCTTAATGGCATTGACCGCGCCTTCGCGAGCGAGCTTGCCGGGTGTCAGCAATGCCGGAACAAAACGATCGCCTGCCAGCGACTTTGCTTCGGCCAGAATTTCGTCAGGAACGATGTTGAGAGTAATTTCGCGCTTCTTTTTGCCGGCTTTCGCGGCGAGCTCCTTTTGAGCGGAAATAAGCGGTTGGCAGCACTCTTGACCGAACTTGAGCGCGGCATTGAAGTCGGCTTCGGTGATTTCCCTGGCTGAACCTTCATACATCACGATGTCGTTCTCGTTGCCCACGTAGACGAGGTCGAGATCGCTATCCGCCATCTCGGCATGGGTCGGGTTCGCGACGAACTTGCCGTTGATGCGACCGACGCGGACGGCACCCAATGGGCCGGCCCACGGGATGTCGCTGACCATCAGCGACGCGCTTGCGCCGATGATGCTGAGAATGTCGGGATCGTTTTCGCCGTCGGCGCTGAGGACGACGGTTTGAACCTGCACTTCGTTGTACCAACCCTTGGGAAAGAGCGGACGAATGGGACGGTCGGTCAGGCGTGAAGTAAGAATTTCCTTTTCGGTCGGACGGCCTTCGCGTTTGAAATAGCCTCCCGGGAATTTTCCGGCGGCAGCCGCTTTCTCCCGGTAGTCGACGGTGAGCGGGAAAAAGTCCTGACCTTCCTTCGCTTTGGTCGCGGCCACGGCAGCCACGAGGATGATGGTTTCTCCGAGTTGGATGGTGACGGCGCCATCAGCCTGCTTGGCCAACTTGCCGGTTTCGATGGTGATTTGTTTGTCGCCGACTGGGGCGGTAATTTTTTCTGGCATAACTGACTCTGCCGTTACCGCCGAGGAACTTCAGTAAACTCCGAACGCTTTTCGGAGCTGAATGAAATCACCCGGTGGTAACGGACTTTTTAGCGCGAGCTTGTTGGTTGAGGTGCGGACCGTTCGCGCATTACGGGCCGACTGGTTGTGAAAACAAAAAGCGCGCGGCAGGGCCACGCGCTCGGGAAATTAATGACGCAACTTCAGCTTTTTGGTGACAGACTGATATCGCGCTAAATCAGTGTCGTGCAGGTAGTCCAGCAAACGACGGCGCTGGCCGACCATCATGAGAAGCCCCCGACGCGAGCTGTGATCCTTCTTGTTGCTCTGCAAATGTTCCGTCAAATGGTTGATGCGCTGGGTGAGCAGCGCGATCTGCACGTCCGCCGAGCCGGTGTCTTTCTCGTGCAGCTTGAATTGTTCAATCGTCTTCGTTTTAGCTTCCATACTGGTCTTTTTTCAAAAAATGCCGGTTTAGCCTAGTTATTCACATTCCCTGTGTAAAGCCTATTTAATTGCCACGCCGGGAGGCAGAGCACGTCCCTGCGATGATCAAGCGCCAACCCCCCGGGCCGAACCAACCGGGGATTAGCGAATTCGAAATTGCGTGCGGCCCGCAGCATGCACAGGACGCTTGTTTGGCTTCCGACTTACTGCGGGGAGTGGCGGTGAGGTATGGGCAAGGTTGCGGCATTCCTGAGCCAAAACCACAACCGCCTTGGCCAACCGTTTAATGTCGTCGGTCCGGCAACTCAGTGTCACCACACGCGCAGAGAGTTCCGCGTAAAGCGAAGCATTAATGAGCTTCTTGTTTACCATGACATCCCAACATTGCCTCACGGACTGCTGATGAGCAACGAAGGGGTTGCGGAATTTAGGGGGACACCCCTATTTCCCGCAGCATTGCTTGTATTTCTTGCCACTGCCGCAAGGACAAGGGTCATTGCGGCCCACCTTTGGTCCGGTGCGCACAGGCTTGGACTTTTCAACCGCGGCAGCGGCTTCGCTCACGACGTCGCTGGCCTTCTGCTGTTGCGCCGCCGCGCCGGACGCGTTGGAAGCGGCACCTCCAAATGCGCTGGTGGACTGGTGCAGTGTTTGTTGCGGCACATTGCGCAGGAAACTTTCAAAAGCCATCAGGCTCGAAGCGCTGCGGAAGATGTTATGACAAATCTCAGATTTGATGTTGACCATCAACTCGTCAAAGATCTTGAACGCTTCCGCTTTGTATTCGATGAGGGGGTCGCGTTGACCATGGGCCCGCAAGCCGATGCTGTATCGCAGACTGTCCATCTCGTAGAGATGCTCCTGCCAGAGCCGGTCAATCGCACTCAGAATGGTAAAGCGTTCCACTGTGGCGAGCTTGTCCGGTTCTTCAAAGCTGATTTTGATGTCGTACGCCTTCCGGATGCCGTCACTGATAAAGTTGCAAACCGCAAATTGTGCCGGACTCAAACCATCGTACACCGATCCCGGGACCGGAGTTTCCGTGCCCGCTTTGGCGGCTTTGGCAATTTCTTCCTCGGGCATCCCAAGGGGAAAATTCAAATTGACCCAATCCGCCAGTTGCCGAATTTTCCATTCATTCGGATCGAACTCCGCCGTCGTGTGCTCCTCGACCTTCGAGATGACAATCTCCTCCATGATGTCCATGAGGCGATCCCGGACGTCTTCGGAATGGATGATCTCATTGCGGAAGCCATAAATGACCTCGCGCTGCTTGTTCATCACGTCGTCGTACTCGAGAGTACGTTTGCGAATCTGGAAGTTGTGCTGCTCGACCCGTTTTTGCGCCTGACCGATGGAACGGTTCAGCAGCGGATGTTCCAATTCCTGCCCCTCCTCGAGTCCCATCCGCTCCATGTATTTGACGATCTTGTCCGAGCCGAACAAACGCATGAGATCGTCTTCGAGGCCGATGAAAAAGTGCGATGAACCGGGATCGCCCTGGCGCGCACAGCGGCCGCGCAACTGTCGGTCGATGCGGCGCGATTCATGACGTTCCGTGCCCATGACATGCAATCCGCCCAATTCGGCGACACCCGGGCCGAGTTTGATGTCCGTTCCACGGCCGGCCATGTTGGTGGCAATGGTGATCGCGCCCCGCTGGCCTGCCCGGGCGACGATTTCTGCCTCTTGCTGGTGATACTTGGCGTTGAGGACGGAATGAATCAACTTCTCCCGCTGCAGCATTCGCGAGAGTTGTTCGCTCGTTTCGACGGAAATGGTGCCCACGAGGATGGGGCGACCAGCGGCGTGGATGGTTTTGATCTCGTTTAAGACCGCGTTGAATTTCTCCCGCTTGGTTTTGTAAACCGAGTCATTGGCATCCTTGCGAGCAATGGGACGGTTCGTCGGAATGACCAGCACGCCCAGTTTGTAGATGTCGAAGAATTCCGACGCCTCGGTTTCTGCAGTGCCGGTCATGCCCGCGAGCTTTTGGTAAAGGCGGAAATAATTCTGGATTGTAATGGTGGCCAGTGTCTGGGTCTCCCGCTCGATTTCCACGCCTTCCTTGGCCTCGACCGCCTGATGCAAACCGTCACTCCAGCGGCGACCGGTCATCAAACGGCCGGTGTGCTGGTCAACAATGATGACCTTGTTTTCCTGCACCACGTATTCCACGTCCTTTTGGTAAAGCGAGTAGGCCTTGAGCAACTGCGAGATTGCATGGATCTTCTGGGCCTTGGTTTCAAACTGCTGCTGCAGCCTGGTCTTTTCCTCCATCCGCTTGCGCGCGTCGGTTTCCGGGCCCGTGTCAATATCGTGCATCGCGGTGCTCAGGTCCGGCAGCACAAACGCGTCCGGATCTTTCGGGCTCATGAAATTGCGGCCCTTTTCGGTGAGGTCGGCCTCGTGGCTCTTTTCGTCGATGGCAAAAAACAACTGCTCTTTCTCCGCGTAAAGTTCGGTCTTCTTCTGATCCGCGTGCAGCGACAATTCGGCATCGTTCATCAGCTTCAAGTTGGCCGGGTCTTCCAGCAGCTTGAGCAAGCCTTCCGACTTGGGCTGGCCCGTCTTGACTCGAAAAAGCAATAAACCGATTTCCCGTTTAAGCGCCTCCGGGTTGGATGGAGTCGAGCCGTCTTCGGGCCGGAGTTTCTTCAACAGTTCTTCGGCTTCGGTCAGGAAGCGGGCGCACAAACGCTCTTGAGCACGGACAATGGACTCAACGAGCGGTTTCCACTGGGCGTATTGCTCGTCGTAGGTGTGAACGGACGGACCGCTGATGATCAAGGGCGTGCGCGCTTCGTCGATCAGAATCGAGTCCACTTCGTCCACGATGGCGAAGTAATGGCCGCGTTGAACCTGTTCCTCCTTGCGCGTGGCCATGCCATTGTCGCGCAGGTAGTCGAAGCCGAATTCCGCGTTGGTACCGTAAGTGATATCACAATTGTATTGCTCGCGGCGCACGTGCGGCGGTTGGTCGTGGAGAATGACACCGACAGTCAGCCCGAGAAACTTATAAACCGCGCCCATCCATTCGGAGTCGCGGGCGGCCAGGTAGTCATTCACGGTGACGACATGAACTCCGCGCCCGGTCAAGGCGTTGAGGTACACCGGAGCGGTGGCGACCAGGGTCTTGCCTTCGCCGGTGGCCATTTCCGCAATCTTGCCACTGTGCAGTGCCATGCCGCCGATGAGCTGAACGTCGAACGGCACCATCTCCCACTTTAGTGGATGGCCGCGCACGATAACCTCCTGGCCACAAAGCCGGCGACACGCGTTCTTAACTACAGCAAAGGCCTCCGGCAAAATCTCGTTCAGTTTGGCAGCGAGTTCTTCCTTGTCTTCAATCTGCGCCAACTGGGCCTTCCACTCGGAGGTTTTCTTTCGGAGGTCTTCGTCGGAAAGTTTTTGCAGCTCGACCTCGATCTCATTGATCCTGGTTACGAGTGGCCTCAACTTCTTTACTTCACGGTCATTCTTCGACCCAATGATCTTTTTGAATATGTACCCAATCATGTATTGCCAGAAATAGCGTTTCAAACGCTAAGGGAACGCAGGCAGGGCGTCAATTTATATGCGAGTGCCTGACTTTGGCTGGCAGGCGTGTTCACCGCATGGGAGGGAAGAACCCGTTGTCGGCAGGTCAACCATCAACCTGAGGGCTCGAAAACGATGAAAACTGCTTCCCGAATTCCGATCCCGGTGAATAACGAGATTGATTACTCAGTCTGTTTCTGAAAGGCTCTGCGGCGATTCGAGGCAGCTTTGTGGATCTGGAATGAAGACGCGTGCGTCAATTTCTGTGATTGTGAGTTTCCTGGGGGCGTTTGCTTCCGCAGGCACACTGGGGAGCGCCGCCAGCGACGGTGCTTTAAATGCCAGTTGGTCCGCTCACCATGTCAGCGTCACTGCGCCGAACGACGCTATCGACCTGCCGCGTTTTCTGCCCCCGCAACCCAACCTCTCCTGTTGTTCCGCCGAAGTACTGCAATTGACTCAGGCCGGGATGGACGAGAGTGTCGTCCTTTCCTTTATCAATGGCTCCGGCTTGTTCCAGTTGTCCGCGGAACATATCGTTTACCTTAACGATCTCGGCGTCAGCGGGAAAGTGATCCAGGCAATGTTGGCCCACGATCGTGACAGCCTTGCCAAACCGCCACAAACAACCAACGCGGCAAATGTCGCCGTCTCAGTGCAGCCGGAACCGGAGCGGATTACAACCGCGGAAGCAAAGCCGGCCACAATGGAGGTTGCCGCCGCTGCCAGGATTGTTGAAGCCGCGCCACAGGTGATCGAGGCGGGGGCGAGCCACTCGATTGTAACCCCACCCGCGGTGGGCATGGCCAAACTGGATTCGCGCCCGCAAAAACCCAACCCGCCGCAACCGGCTTCAGCAAAAAGGAAAGTGTTCTTTCCAGTTCGTGAACCTTACGCGGTTGAACTCACTGCGCCTATCGTGTTTCTCGATGCGCCGACGTTTTGAGGCTGCTCGTTTCCCGCGTTGCCCGCGGAACTTTTGTTTTGGCAAATCGTTGAAACCGTTCTAACCAAGGTGGAGATGTATTTGCGGTTCAATTCCTGGTTGATTCTGCTGCTGTTGCTCGTGAGCACGTCGGGCTGCGGCCGTTTTGTGGCTCGAAGAATGGTGCAAGCTCCCAACACTTATCCAACCTGGATTGCCCCAGAGCCCCCGGTAGAACTCGCGTTTGATTCTCTTCTCCTCACCAATTTTCCAGCGCACCAAGTCGCGGTCGGGCCGCCCGAGGCTCAATTGCATTATCGGGTGATCGACCCGGCGAACTTCCACCTGAGTATTTCTTCGACCAACTGGGTGGAGCGAAAGCGATCACGCTGGCGCTTCACATTTCAGACCCGTTTACCGGCCGAAACCAATCCCTGGACTCAATCGCCTCGGGGGACGGTCGTGTTGCTCCATGGGTATGGCTTGGCCCAATTCGCCATGTTTCCCTGGGCTCTATATCTGGCCGAAGACGGATGGCGGTGCGTGTTGGTGGATTTGCGAGGTCATGGAGCATCCACGGGCGACCGGATCTTCTTTGGCATTCAGGAAACCAACGATCTCAGTCGATTGCTGGATGCATTGGCTCGGGATGGGCAGCTTTTATCACCGGTTGCGGCCATCGGCGAGTCGTACGGGGCCGCCCTGTCGTTACGCTGGAAAACCGTCGAACCTCGACTCGACGCCGTGGTGGCGGTTGCCCCGTATGCTTCCTTGTCCAATGCCACGTTGAACCTCGGCCGTGAATACGCTCGTTGGTTTCCTCAAGTGTTCCTCAAAGCCGGCTTGAAACAATTGCCCGGTGTTTTGAAGGTCGAGCCCGGCGAGTTAAACACTCTCACCGTGCTGAATCGGTCACCCGTCAGCGCATTAATCGTTGCCGGCATGGAGGACAAAATAATGCCGCCCGATCAAGTTCAAAGGGTGTTTGACGCGGCTGCGCCGGGAAGCCAGTTATTGAAAGTCGTCGGGGCTTCTCACGAAGCCGTGCCCTACTATTTCGACGTCCTGGGTCCACCAGTCAAAAGCTGGTTGGATCTGCAAACAAATTCTGCGGAAGCAATCAGCGGTAATTGAGCGGACTTCAAAACCACCAGATTGGACGACTGCCCCCCGTCGCAGCTCGAATTTTCATATCACGCTTCTTGACCCACTTCATATGGCCGTCCATATACAGAGTGTTCCCGCCGGCAGGCTGGCTGCCCTTTTCAAGATGACTTGTCGTGTGGAAGGGCGTGATTCCACTTGTGCTGGTCACTCGCGTAAAGCTCCCACTGCTTTCCTGGATGACCACATCAGCGAAAAGTTCCACGGCTACCGCATTGGTCACCGAAAGCTTCGTTTGAAAGGATTTTCCAGAACTGGGTAAGAAGTCAGACTTCGCCGGACCGCTGCGTTCAATCAGGCAGATGTAACTAAGCACGCACCCATCCGCGCCGAAGTTCCACCATTGGTCCATCATGGCGGATGTGCCTGCCTTGTAGTACGCGTGAAAGGCGGGGCAATACAGGATGTCCCGCCGGGTGCCGGAGGAGATGATCAAATCACGCATCGGCCGATCAATGTCCCAGAGCCACCCACCGCCGGTGGCCCTGCTTCGAGGCAGTTTGTCGTCGTTTTCATTCGCGTACATGAACATCGCCAGGCCCACCTGGCGAAGATTATTCATGCATTTGGTGCGACGGCTTTTCTCCCGGGCGGAGGACAGCGCGGGCAGCAGCAGTGCCGCGAGGATTGCAATAATTGCGATGACGACGAGCAATTCAATCAAGGTGAACCCAGGACGGTTCCGCACGCAGGTTTTCATAAGTTGATGGGGATGTAAGTTGGTTGGGATGTGCTAAAGATTTCCCCCTTCATTTCATCTGTCCAGAGTTTTGTTAAACCGCTGGATCAGGACCCGGTTTTAATGGCAACGGGATAAATACGTACTCACGGCTTGAAGTTCATCATGAGCCATCGAAAATTGTTCCCTTCGTCTTCGATTCCTCCCCCGGTCGTTTGAAGATTTTCAGTGCCGTTCCAGATATTGACCGTGTCAAAAAAGGCTTTGTCGGTCTGGAACTTGATGTGCATGTCACCAAAAAGGGCGTTCAATCCCAATCCCCGCTTAAGCCCGCTGCGATGGGTGATCATGTCCATCCGATAAACCAGGTCCGTAGTGATTGAATACCTGGCTGTGAGTTCCGTTGACTTGAGCGCCATCCCGGGCGGCGCAAACGAGCCTTTCGAGGGAATCGCCCTGGCGGGAAGGACCCTCGAACCGGATTGAGGGAAGTAAGTATAGCCCGTCCGAACCCGCGGAGTTGAGTCACCGGGATAGTAAGCCGGCCACCTGCCGCCAGTGCTGTAATTCTCATAGGTCCGCTCCGAAGTATAGAAGCCCGGGTCGCCAATCCCTTTCACCTTCGTCCCGCTCAGGCAATAGAAAACCCTGGCGTTGGGAATGAGCTTCGCCTCGAAGAGCAAACCAAGCTGTCTCGCTTGTGCCGCGGTAAGTCCCCCATTGTACGCATCGTAAGTCGCGTCTGAATCTGTGGTCGCCGCCTCGGGCCACTGGCAGGGTGGTATTTTGTCGTTGTACTCAGGCGCATACATCGCCAGCGCAATCCCGATTTGCTTCAGATGATTTGCACACGTGATACGCTTGGCCTTTTCCTTCGCAGAGCCCAACGCTGGCAACAGCATCGCCGCCAAAATCGCAATGATGGCGATGACCACCAGTAACTCGATTAACGTGAAACCCGAATTACGAACCTGCGTGTTCAGGCGGATTCTTGTTGTGCTGGGCATGACCAAACTCTGAAGCGTCAAGGGGTGACCGGTCAAGGGAGCGAATGTCCCTCTTTCGGGTGATATGACTGCTGCCCTCGTTGATCGGGTGTTTCCAAGTAATCTGGCTTCAAACGCTCGCGATGACTCGGCTGCACCGGCACGAGAGACACGCGTGTTTACTCCTCTGCCGTTCACTCGTGTCGCAAGGACCGAGCATGGTCTCCCCCGGGGAATTTCCCAACCGTAATTCACCCGTTGCCATTGCGTGTTCACTGGCATTGTCGGAGTCCGCAGTTCGTGGGAAAAGTTTTTCAGGAACAAAAAAGTTTAGGGAACAATGGAAAACGAATTTTCAAATCTGCCGGGATTCAGCGCCACGAAAGTCGAAAGAAGTTCCACCAATTGGTTGCGGCGCAGCATGGGTTACGTCATCAGCTACCTGTGCCTGGCGGTCCTTACCTATGGGTTCTTTCAGTTCAGCCATCGTTACCTGGTGCAAACCGTGCAGGTCGACGGCGTGAGCATGGCCCCCACGCTGCATGACGCCCAGTGCTACTTTCTGAATCGAGTTGTTTATCTCATCCGCGAACCGAAGCCGCGGGACATTGTGGTGTTGCGCGATCCTGAAACCAACGGTTGCGCCATCAAGCGCATCGTGGCCCGACCGGGAGATTGCGTTTACGTGAAGGATGGTCAACTCTTCGTCAACGGCGAGCCACTTTCCGAACCCTACCTTGCGCCCGGCACCAAGACCTATGCCAGCGAGCATTATCGCGCACAGATGTGGATCTGCGGCGTCGACCAGTATTTTGTCCTGGGAGACAACCGCAACAACAGCGCCGACAGCCGCATGTATGGCGCCGTGCCACGCGCCAATATTCTCGGCATGGTGACACCGTAATCGGGGTTAATTACGGGCGACCCTCTCCACTCAAGCAGCGGCGCGTTCTGGTGTCTCGTAATAACTGATTTGCGGATTGAGCGAAAACTTTTGCCGAATCATGGCGCGCAATGGTCCTTCGAAAGAACGCGCCCCCGTCGGCCATGGAGTCCCACAGATAGACCCCACCACAGGTATTGCCATTTTCGGCGAGCAGAAGGAACGGCATTGAATCAAAGACAGCGGGCCGGCACTCCAACCCGAGAGGATGCCCTCTTTGCACCGTGCCCGGGGCTTCTCCGCAGTCTGAATTCTTGACACCGCCGGGCCTGCCGCTGCACGTGCAGTTGCCGAGACATGCCGTCAAATGTGGCATTCGGCTGGCACGCTTTTGGGCTCCCCGCGCAGAGTGGCCGGACTTACTTAAATCATCACGGCAGTAAATCCAGCCCGGTCGTGCTGATTTCCCGGATTCAGCCGCATCGGCACGCAAGCTGCGAAATCGGCCCTGGTTAAAAGGAGGTTAATGAGACGTATATATGTACTTCCGGGATTTGAGACCCGCCGTTTGCAGGTTCTCGAGGCTGTGATTCATAGCGAATCGTTCGTGCATGTCGCGCATTGGACGGTGGACTCTCAACTGAAGCAACGCTCCGCCATCATCGTTAATCACACCAGGACTTAATTCTTTTACAACATCCCATCCCATTGCCTCGGCAGTGCCGATCCATCACGCGAATTCTATGAACCATTCCATCCAAATAAATTCACCAAGCCCCGCCCCGCAAGATACGGGATTCTCCCCGTGGCAACGGTTGAAGTCCAAACGCATTTCCTACTTCGCCCTGCCGCTGATCATCATGGCGACCGTGGTGGAATTCGTGATTCTGGCCACGGGCTGGAAGTACCAACAGGTGGCGTGTCTGCCTCAAGGCATGGGGGTCACGTTTTTCGGGATCGGCCCGATTGGCGCAACCATTCTCGCGGTGGAATTGCTTAAACTGCCACTGGCCGTTTGGACCGCCGCGCGCGTTGGCTGGCAAAAGCGATTCATGTTGATCATCGGCCTTCCGCTGATCTGCATCCTCACCTTCCAACTCATCAAGGACATGGCGGTGTATGAAATGGGCATTGCCATGCAACCGGCCAGCGAGTGGCTGGAGAAAGCATCCGCGGAGGAAATTAAAATCGCCCATCTTACCGGCGATCTGGCGGCCATCGAGGGGAAAAAGACGGATCGCGAACAAAAGCTGGCTGAACTGGCTGCTAAAAAGGCCAAGGCCAAAGCCGAGCTGGATGAAGCGCTGAAGCACAATGCCGAGTCGCGCCAGGACGCAATCACCTTGACTGATTACCAGAAGAAAGAGTTGGCGGAAGAAGAAACCCGGCAGGCGGCGATCACCAAACAATACAATGCGGATGCCGATCAACTCACCAAAGCCATCGCCGACTTGCGCGCACGCCGTGCCGCAGAACTGCCCAACGCCACAAAGTGGAATGAAGAAGAAGCCCGCATCGAGAACGCCTACAAGGCGAAAATGGTTGCCTACAACAACAAGAAAATTGCCTACGAGAAAGACAAGGAAGAGTTCGAGAGCGCCAGCGTCCTGATGCGCCAATTGATGCGGCAACCCGTTGATCCCGGCGTCCCGCCGGAACGTGAAGTCAACAAGCTCATGAAGCCGACGGCGCTTGCGGACATCGACGAACAACTGAAGGCCAAGGAGGCCGAATTACTCGCCGTGAACAACAAACGCCGGGAACGCACTGCCCAGGTGGGCGACAGTGCTCAGCGTCTCCGCCAGGAGTTTGACGCGCGCTCCCGCGCCAAGCGCGAAGAGGCCGATCGTAAGCGCGACGAATTGCTGGCCGCTTACGCCGCTCAGGAGAAGGAATGGAAAGCGGAAGAAAAGCAAATTGACGCCGGGTTGGCCGGTGCCGTTCAAAATGTTGACACGCTGCGTGCGGAAGTGGATGCCGCGCGCAAGAAGGCCGAAGGATATTATGAGGCCCGGGAACAGGCCATACGCCATACTCAGGTGCACCGTATTGCGACGACGGTGGAAATCGTTCGCGGCCTCATCTTTGGTGAGCGCCCCATGTCCATCACAGCTACCGCAAAGGAACGCGGCGACATCCTTACAGACCAAATCAGCATGGTGCGCATCTGGGTTTATCCAGTACTCGCGTTCATCGTTGCGTTCCTGCCGACGTTGATGGTTGAGATCGGTTTCTCAACCCTCTTCCATCCCGAAGAAAAGCGCAGAGAACAACGTCAGGCCAAGCGCTTCGGCCTGTTTGGCCAGGGATTGCATCAGTTCTACAAGCGCGCTGGCCGGCTCAAGATGCTTCGCTACGAGCGCATGGCCAAGGAAGCCACCGGTCAGCTTGCCGCTCGCGACAGAGTTCTCGCCACCACGAAGGCCACGCTCGAGAAGGCATTGGCTGAGAAAGAAGCCGAACTTAAGACCGCCCAGGAAGCTGCGGCTGCTGCAACCACTGAGCATGAGGAGCAGTTAACGTGGCTGAAGACTGAGCACGCCGAAGAATTGAAGGAAAAGGAAACCGAGTGGGTTGCGAAATTCGCCGGTCTTGCGGAGGCCCTCAACAAGTCGGCCGCCGAGAAGGACGCGTTGCGCGACTTCCAAAAGGCTGAAGTCGAGCGTCAAGTTCAGGCCCGCCAGGCCGCCTGGACGGAACGCGTAAATCTCTTGCAACAGGAACTTGCGACCCAGCGCGCCGCGCACGAAGCCGAGCGCACCGCCATGATCAAGGAGCATCATCAGAAACTCCGTGAGGTAACGGAAGATGCCCAGGGTCAGACCGCGCACTTCCGTCGTCAGGCGTCCAGTGCTGAGTTGGCTGCCCAGGAAGCCACCGCCAAGTTGTCCTATGATCTCAAGCAAGCTCTCGAGGACCGCGACACCGCGCGCCTTCAGATGCAGCAGCAGACCGATTCGCTGGAGTTCAAATTGACCCAGGCCAAGGAAGAGGCCGCGCGCGAACTCGACAAAGCGTTACGCCAGGAGAAATACAAATTGGAACGTCAACAAATGGAGTTTACCAAGACCCTCCGGGAAAAGAGCGAAGAGTTCGAACGCCGGCTCCAGCAACGGGAGCAGGAGTTGACGCTCGCCGCGGACGAACGCCGCGCGAAAGAGCAATTAGCCTTTGAGCAGGAGATTCGCCGCCGCGAAGAACACTTTGATCGCGAAGTCGAAGCTCGAGTCCAGGAGGTGCAAGCGCGCTTGAAGCTCGAGGCTCAACAGGACAATGATGCCGCGCAGGTCCGGCTCAAGCAACGCGAGCAGGAATTGGTGGCACAGGCAACCCAGGAGTTGCGCCGTCGCGAATCCGAGCTGGAACGGCAACTGGAAGCGCAGACCCGCGAAGCAGATTCACGGCTGAAACAGGAATTGCAGCAGAAGGAACTCTCCTTCCAGGCAAAGCTCAAGCAGCGCGAACAGGAACTCACTGCCAAGGCGGCCGCCCGGGAAACCGAGTTGCAATCCAAGTGGAACGAAGACCTCAAAGCCCGCGAAGAAGAATGGAATCGCCAGGCCGACGCTCGCGTTCGCGCCGTTGAGGCCCGGCTTAATCAGGAAGCCCGTCAAAAAGAGGAGTTGGTCGAAATCAAGATCCGTCAGCGCGAGCAACAACTTCAGGCCGAATTCGATGCCCGCCAAACGGAGCTGGAGACGCAAACGCAGTTCTTCCATCGCAAGCGCGAGGAGGAAGCCGCGGACGCCAATCAGCGTGCCCTGCGCGATCTGGAAACCCAGCTGCGCCAGGAAATGCAGTTGAAGGAAGAAGCGGCCCTCGCCAAGGCCAAACAACGCGAGCAGGAGTTTGCGGCCCAACTTAAAGCTCAGGCCGAAGCGCACAAACAGGATCAGCAACAATGGGAGACGGAGTTCGCAGCACTCCGCCGCAACATTGAGCCGCTCAATCAGCAGTTGCGCCGGACCGAGCAAGAACGTGATGAAGCGCTGCAATCCGCCACGGAAATCACCCGCAAGGTGCAGGACATGGAGGAGAAACTAAGCGAGGCCTCCTCGCTCCTCTCCGGCTGGAAAAGCAATGGGAATGGCAAGCATTCGCCACTGCGTCCCGGCCGGGATGCCATTGAAGGCTCGCGTGCTGCGTTGAATGTCTCACGGGATCGTTGAATTGCACACCGGCTGTGGCCGGTGGAAATGATTGTTGGAAAAGAAAGTCCGGTGCCGCATCGCCAGGGGCAACGACATTTCCGCGGGCGGAGAGAGGATGGCGAAATTGTCGTGACGGATTCGACTGGCGAGATGAATCCCCGCGGCAACGCCGTCAGGTATCCGCCCGCGCCAACCAACGTCGCCGCACCTTCGGAGGCGTTCCGAACAAAAGGCGCAAGACGCCAGCCATCAAACGATCCCTTCGATCACCAGCCGGCGAAGACTTCCCTGCACTGGAAACTCACGGTCAGATTTTGTTAGACCGATGAGTCGGCCGGGCAGCAATTGTGCTGAGCACAAAAGCGTTTTCCACGATTGGCAGGTCTGCTCTGCCTCTGTCATCCCCGGTTACGACGACAGATACGACACAATCGTGATCGGGCTGTCGAGGTTCGGCCCAAGGTCAGGAGCCATCACTCTGTAGAAGCGGCGGACTGGGCGCCGCTGCCTCTACGGAACCTT
>DASUGI010000102.1:0-5750 GCA_036274115.1 Verrucomicrobiia bacterium | reverse complement strand
TCGACGCGAAGTTCGCGGGCCGGGCCGACGGCCTTTTTAGCCGCTGAGAGCAGCGCTTCCTGTACAGCACCGACCAGGACATCACGACTGATGCCCTTTTCGCGCTCCCAGAATTCCAAAACTGCTAAAAAATCCGCATTCATACGCTCGTTATTTCGCCCCCATTCGGGGAACAAAAAAGTCGGCAGATTGTTACTCTTCCGACTTGGCATGCCGGTTTGCACCAGCCCATCTTTCCGTTCTAGCCAGAGCATAGAAAATAGGTCGAGCGAGCGTCAAGCGCAAATAGGCAACTTTAAGGCGACTCGTTTGGCCGGTTGCAAAAGCCTTCCCATCTGCAAATCCGTGACTAACATGAGGTCATGCCGTCATTTGATATTGTGAGCGAGGTGAACTCGATGGAAATCGAGAACGCGGTGAATATTGCAAAAAAGGAATTGGCCAACCGCTTTGACTTCAAGGGCAGCAAGGCCGAAATCGTCCTGGAAAAGAACGAAATCAAGCTTTCCGCCGAGGACCAGTTCAAGATCAAGGCGCTCGACGAAATCGTGATTGGCAAGCTGGCCAGGCGCAATATCAGCATGAAAAACGTCGAGCAGTGTGCGCCGGACGTTTCGCCCCTCGGTCACGCCCGCCAGGTTATCAAAATTAAACAGGGGATTGCGACGGATGTGGCCAAGCAAGTCACCGGTTTTATCCGCGATGGAAAGTTCAAGGTCACCACGCAGATTCAGGATTCCCAGATCCGCGTCACGGGCAAGAGCCGGGATGAGTTGCAGGCGGTGATTGCGGCGGTGCGCGCCAGGGATTTCCCGGTGGCGTTGCAGTTTCAGAATTTCCGGGACTGAGAATGCCGGCTTCTTCCGGCACAAAGGTGCTCGCGCCATGAAAAATCTGCTGGAGCACGTTGAACAATCTATCCGCGGTCGAAAACTTCTTCGTTCGGGTGACAGAATCCTTGTGGCGGTGTCGGGCGGGTTGGATTCGATGGTGCTTTTGCATCTGCTTCACGACCTGGCGCCACGCTTCGATTGGAAACTCTGCGTTGCTCACTTTAATCACCAGCTCCGTGGGCGCGCCAGCGATGCTGATGAGCGACTGGTGAAGAACACCGCGGCAAAGCTGAGTTTGCTCATCAGAGTGGGACGAGGAGACGTCACAGGACACGCGAAGCAAAAGGGTGTTTCCCTTGAGATGGCTGCCCGCGAATTGCGTCACCGGTTTCTGGCGAAAACCGCTCAACGCCTTAAATGCGCGGCTGTGGCTTTCGCTCACCACGCGGATGACCAGGTGGAGCTATTTATTCTGCGCCTGTTACGGGGCGCGGGCGGAGAAGGCCTGGCGGGAATGAGATGGCAATTCGTCTCGCCAGCAGACAAGCAGTTGCGAACGGTTCGACCGCTGCTGGATGTGACCAAGGAAACATTGAGGCAGTTTGCCGCCGCAAGAAACATTCAATATCGCGAAGATGCCAGCAATGCGTCGGTGGACATCCTGAGAAACCGGGTGAGAAACGAATTGTTGCCGCTTTTGCGTCAGCGCTTTCAACCGGGAATCGACCGCGCCATCCGGCGCGCAGCGGAGACGTTGCGGGCGGATTCGGAAATTGCTGACGAGGCTGCCCGTGTCTGGCTCAAGCTCAAACCGGCAAAACGTCGCTTTGCGGAACAACCGGTCGGCCTTCAACGTCGCGCCCTCCAGCTTCAACTGCGGGACTTGGGCATTCGTCCTGACTTCGATTTGATTGAACTGATACGTCGTTCGGTTGGTCAACCGGTCACGGTGTCGCCGGGGCTGCATGTTCAGCGCGATGACTCGGGGCGGGTGTTTCGTATGAGCGTACCGCCAAACGTCTTTCGACGCGGTCGTGCCACAGTTAGTTTGAAAGGACAATCCGGCGTTCTGCAGTTCAACGGCGCGGAAATTAGCTGGCACAAGACTCAGGTGCGGGGTGCGGTTCTTGGGCGCGCCGCCCCGAATCGAGAAATCTTTGACGCGGACAAAGCTGGTGAACACATTGTTTTGAGACACTGGCAAGCGGGGGATCGCTTCCGGCCCATCGGCATGCGGACTGCGGTGAAACTTCAGGATTGGTTTACGAACCGGAAGATTCCACCGGAACAACGCCGCAAACTGATTGTGGCCAGCGCGAGAGGAGAGATTTTTTGGGTCGAAGGCGAGCGTATCGGGGAGAAATTCAAACTGACTGAGGAGACGCGCCGAAGGCTGATTTGGTCCTGGAAACGAGCTGAAACTACCTGATTGCGGGTGTACAGGCATCATGCTAGGTTTGGCGCGCTATACACATTTATCATGGCTGACGACAATCGAAACGACGACGATAAGAACGTGAAAAAAGGCGGCGAGTTCCGCATGCAGCCGCGCACCTGGGTGGTCTGGGCGGTCATCATCGGCGGCATCGTCTTATTGGCAACGATGAAGGACAAGTATGGCGACGTGCAGCGCACGCCGCTCACTCAATACGAGTTCTTGCAGAAGGCGCATTCCAATCTGATTGCCAGCGCCACGATTAATTACGGGGCGCAATCCTCCTGGTTGACGGAAATCACCGGCAGCTACTACGCGACGGATGCGAACGGCAACAAAGTGATGAAAGACGGCAAGCCCGTCGAAGTCAGCTTCCGCACCAAAGCCCGATTGACGGAAGACATGGAGAACTTGCTCCTCAACGTCGAAAAGATTGAACCACGCGAATCGAGTGCCCTGCTGTACAGCATCGGGATGCAGTTGCTCTTCCTGGCAATCATCGGATTGTTCCTGTGGTTTTTCTTTATTCGTCAGATTCGAATGGCGGGCAAAGGGGCTTTGAGCTTTGGCAAGAGCAAGGCGCGCTTGCTGGCGAAGGAACGAAACAAGACAACGTTCAAGGATGTTGCCGGCGTGGATGAAGCCATCGAGGAAGTTTCTGAGCTGGTGGAGTTCCTGAAAGATCCCAAGAAGTTTCAACGCCTGGGCGGACGCATTCCAAAAGGCGTGCTGATGATTGGACCGCCCGGCACGGGAAAAACCTTGCTGGCCAAGGCGATTGCCGGTGAGGCGGACGCGGCATTCTTCAGTATCAGTGGCTCGGACTTTGTGGAAATGTTTGTGGGTGTGGGCGCGAGCCGCGTGCGCGACATGTTTGAGCAAGCGCGCAAGAATACGCCTTGCCTGGTGTTCATCGACGAAATCGACGCGGTCGGCCGGTCGCGCGGTCACGGATTGGGCGGAGGCAACGATGAACGCGAACAGACTTTGAATGCCCTGCTTGTTGAAATGGACGGCTTTGATACGCAGGAAGGCATCATCATTATTGCCGCCACCAACCGGCCTGACGTGCTCGATCCGGCTTTGCTGCGCCCCGGCCGCTTTGATCGCCAGGTGACCGTCAATCTACCGGACGTTCGAGGCCGCGAGGGCATTTTGAAGGTCCACGCAAAAAACGTGAAACTGCTTCCCGAGGTGGATCTCTCCATCATCGCCCGCGGCACTCCGGGTTATTCCGGTGCGGAACTGGCCAACCTCTTGAACGAAGCTGCCTTGCTCGCGGCGCGAACCAACAAGAAGGGCATCGGCATGTCCGAACTTGAAGAAGCTCGCGACAAGGTGCGTTGGGGACGGGAGCGGCGCAGCATGGCGATGTCCGATGAAGACAAGCGCGCCACGGCATGGCATGAAGCCGGCCACGCGTTGGTAAACGTGATGCTCAAGCACACGCATCCCTTGCACAAGGTCACCATCATCCCTCGTGGTCGGGCCTTGGGCGTGACGATGTCGTTGCCCAAAGAAGACGTGCTCAACATGCGGAAGAAGCAAGCCATTGACACGATCATCATGACGATGGCTGGGCGTATCGCCGAGGAATACGTCACCGACGATATTTCCAGCGGTGCGGCCAGTGATATTCAGCAGGCCACGGGCATGGCCAAAGCGATGATCATGCATTGGGGCATGAGCGAGAAACTCGGCAATGTGCTTTATGGCGAAAGCCAGGAGTACGTTTTCCTCGGACGCGACATGATGCGCGCGAAGGATTACAGCGAGCAAACGGCCCAGGAGATTGACACCGAGGTCAAGCGTATCATCGATGAGGCTTACAATACGGCGAAGAACATCATTGAGACCAACAAGGACAAGCTGGAATTGATCGCAAAGGCGCTTTTGGACTACGAAACGCTCGACGGCTCGCAAGTCGAGGAGATTGTCCGCACCGGTCGCTTCACTCCTCCCGTGAAACCAACGGACGCTGGTCCGATGATGGGTGCGCCGGCGGGAACGCCGTTGCCAGCGCCGCCGCCCAAGCCTGAGCCGCCCGCCTTGCCGGGGTTGGGTACGCCTGCGCCCGCGCCGGCGGCGTGAAGGTTCAATCTTCCTTCCCACGCATCGCGGCTTTTGATTAGCTGTCGCGCATGATTATCGCGCCATCGCTGCTCGCTGCCGACTTCGGCCATTTCGCGAAGGAAACCAGGCGTGCTTCCCAATCTGGCGCGGAGTGGCTGCATCTTGACATCATGGACGGGCATTTCGTCCCGAACATTTCCTTCGGCCCGCACGTGGTAAAAACAATGCGCCCACTATCGAAGATGTTCTTCGACGTGCACCTGATGTGTTCCAAGCCGGAGATTCTGCTCGAGCCGTTCGCGCGAGGCGGGGCCGATCAGATGATCATTCACGTGGAACTGGGCGATCAAGTTACCCCGCTGCTGTGGAAGATTCGGAAGCTTGGGAAAAAAGTCGGGCTGTCGATCAACCCGCCCACCAGTATCAGCCTGGTGCAACCGTATCTCGATCAAATCGACCATTTGCTGATCATGACGGTGAACCCTGGATTCGGCGGGCAGGAATTTATTTACGAGACCCTGCCGAAGGTTCAGCAGGCGAATGCCTGGCGACGTGAACGCAATCTCGACTACACCATTGGTGTTGATGGTGGGGTGAATTTCAAGACGGCCGGCGAGTGCGCACGGGCGGGCGCGGATGTCTTTGTGAGCGGCACGACATTGTTTGGTGCGCACAGTCTCAAGCGCGCGGTCGCAAAGATGCGGAAGATTGTTCACGAATTCGATCCCGCTTTGGCCGACCTCAAGGTTTAATTCTTTTACATGAGCATCCAATTTGGAACGGACGGTTGGCGGGCGGTTATCGCGGAAGAGTTTACCTTTGCCAACGTGGCGCGAGTTGCCCAGGCCACTGCGGATTATTGGAAAGCAAATCCGGTTGCCGGCACGGAACAAAAGGTGATCGTCGGCTACGATCGTCGATTTCTTTCCAACGAGTTTGCGCGCATCTCGGCCGAGATCTTCGCCGGGAACGGCTTTTCGGTTGTGCTGACTCCTGAGCCCACGCCTACCCCTTCCGTTTCATTTGCGGCAAAGCAGCAGAAAGCAATTGGCGGCGTGATGATCACGGCGAGCCACAATCCGCCCATCTTCAATGGATTCAAGCTCAAGTCTGACTACGGCGGCTCAAGCGCTCCGGAAACCTGCAAAGGGGTTGAAGCGTGCCTGGACCGGACGCCGGTTCAGCGCGTCAAACTCGCCGACGGCTTGAGCTCAAAACAAATCGTAGTCAAGGATGTCCGCCCCGCTCACTTCGCCGCGCTGAAGCGGTTGGTGGACTTCAAGTTGATTGCCAAATCAAAGCTGCGCTTTGCGCATGAGGCCCTGTTTGGTGTTGGGGCAGGTTGCTTTGAACAATTGCTCGCCGGCACGACCTGCAAAGTCACAACGCTCAATGGCAATCATGATCCG
>DASUGI010000101.1:0-3680 GCA_036274115.1 Verrucomicrobiia bacterium | reverse complement strand
AAACCTGGCATAGAACGCCATCACCACCACCTGCACCGCAAGGATGATCAACATCGGTAAGGCCGCATTGGCCAGTTCAATCAGGTTCAAGCTCATCATGGCGATGGCGAGAAAAACGCCCAACGTCACCGATGCCAACGTGTCGATGACTTCGGTTTTAATCCAGCGCCCGCCGCCGAGTTCAATCAAATTTCGGGTCGCCATGCCTAACAACATTGCCCCCATATAAACGGGAAACGTAATTTTGGCCTGCTGAATGACAAAACTCACCCAGGCGCCCACTTTGATGACGACGAGCAATAACAGCAAGTGAGCGAGGAATGTTTTCCCGAAACCGGCCAGGGCCCGCAGATCAGGGATGATCCCGGAGGCACCGGCCTGACCCGATTCCAAATGCGTTTGCGCCGGGGCATCTGGTTTCAAACCGCGCCGGCGGATCAGGTCTCCTCCCACCGGCCCACCAATCAATCCGCCAGCGACCAACCCAAACGTCGCCGCCGCCACGCCAATCACCGCCGCGTTGGGCAAGCCGGCCTTTTCCAAATCCGCCGCAAAGCCCAGCGCTGTTCCGTGTCCGCCCGTCATGGTGACACTGCCACACACCACACCCAGCAAGGGCGAAACCCCGAGAAGCTTCGCCAGCCCCACACCGATCAGATTTTGCACCACCGCCAGGACTCCGGCGATGCCGAGAAAAATCAACACCTGCAAGCTCCCCTTCTTCACCAGCGACCAACTTGCGTTCAATCCGATGCACGTGAAGAACGCAACGAGGAACGGAAGATTCACATTCTTTGACGGCGCTTTGAGCCATTCAGGTTCAACCGTCACCAGCCACGTCCACCATTGGGTCGTGACGCCAGTTTCAAATTTCGCCGCAAACCAACCGGTGAGATTTCCGATTAGAACCAACAACGACAGCAACAATCCGCCCACGACCGGCGCGGGGATGCTAAAGCGCGAGAGCAGTCTGATGCGTCGAACGAGCAATTCGCCGAGCAACAACACCGGAAGCGCCAGCGCCACGGCGAACCACGCAGTGATGGTCATCGCGCAAAGAGATGCCAGTTTGGATTGTCAAAAGTCAATCGCTTCGTAATCATTGCTGCACTCGGACGTTCAGATGAAAATTAAAATCGCGCAGTTCGGCCTCGGACCCATCGGGATTGAAACCCTTAAACTCGCCGCCAGCAAACCCTGGGCGGAAATCATTGGCGGCATCGACATTGACCCGGAAAAAGTCGGGAAGCCCTTGGCCGAAATCACCGGCGCTGCCGCTTTGCGCGGGGCGAAAGTCTATCGGTCGCTCGAAGACTTGTGCACCAAGGAAGCGCCGGATGTAATTTTCCACACCGCCGTTTCCAAAGTCAAAGATGCCTTCCCCCAAATCGAGCCGATGGTGCGCCAGGGCATCAGCGTGGTTTCGTCGTGTGAGGAATTGCTTTTCCCCCAACTCCGCGAACCCGAGATTGCCGTGAAGCTCGACAAGGCTTGCAAGGACGGGGAAGCCCATGTGCTGGGCACTGGTGTGAATCCCGGCTTCGTGATGGACGTCTTGCCGGTTTGCCTGAGCGGCGTCTGCCGCGACGTAAAGGCCGTGCATGTTCAACGTGTCGTCAACGCCTCCACCCGGCGCGGTCCGCTCCAGAAAAAGATCGGGAGCGGCCTCGCCCCGGCCGAGTTCGAGCGACTATTCAATGAAGGCAAGGCTGGACACGCCGGGCTGAAGGAATCCGCCGCGCTCATCGCGCATTGCCTCGGTTGGAAGCTGAGCGAACTCACCGAAACCGGCAAGGCCATGGTGGCCAATCACGACATTCGCACGCGCTTTGTCGAAGTGAAGAAAGGTCAATGCTGCGGCCTGCATCAAATCGCTGTCGGCAAAGTCAACGGCGACGTTCGTCTGACGCTCGACCTGAAGATGTATCTCGACGCGCAGAATCCCCACGACGCCTGTCAGATTGATGGCGAACCACCGTTGAACCTGATGCTCAATGGCGGGGTGGCTGGCGATGTGGCCACCATCGCTTCACTGGTCAACGCCGCGCCGCGCGTTCTCAAAGCGCCGCACGGTTTGCTGTTGATGACCGACATCGGCGTGCCGAGCTACGCCTGACGCGTCATCGCTTGGAAACCATCTTCCGGAATGTCTCGGCGTTCAGCGGCGCGCGCGTGTTCAAGTCATTGTTGAAATAGGCGTAAACCGATTCGCCGGCCTTCAGTCGTTTCCGGCAAAACTCTGCCAGCGGGCGCAGTTCCTGGCGTGTGTAATCATGCCTTGCCCCACCCTCCAAGCCGTGAAAGCGCAGGTAAGTGAAATCCGTTGTCACGGTCAAATTCATCGGCATGCGCAAGGAGCTGAGCACGACGTGACCAACCTCGTTCTTGCGCAGCACTGCGAACGCATCCTCAGTTTCATACCAGGACGGATGCCTGAACTCGACCGCGTGCCGATACTTCTTTGGCAGTTTCTCCAGGAATGCATCCAGTCGCTTGAGGTTTTTGACATCAAAGTTTGGCGGCAACTGCCAGAGAACCGGGCCACACTTTTCTTTCAGCAGCCTGGCGCGGTCAAAAAACCTTTTAATCGCGGTTGCCCGAATCTTCAGCCGCTTGATGTGAGTGATGAATCGACTGCCTTTCACCGCGAAAATAAAATCTTTCGGCGAGCGCCGATACCAGCCCTGTACCATGTTCTCCAATGGCAGCCGGTAAAACGTCGCATTGATTTCCACCGTGTCGAAGATCTTGGCGTAATGCTCCAGTTCACCCGCCTTCTTGAGGTTCTTCGGATAAAATACCCCGGCCCACTCCTTGTAGATCCAACCGCTGGTGCCGACGAACAGCCTCGCTTGCATGGCACACGCTAACAACTTTTAGTGCGGTGCGCCGTGGGTAAAACCCCGACTCACTTCCGGGACTTCGCCGCATTCGTCTCCCAAAACGCAAAGACGCCTTGCCACCACTCGGGAGATTGCTCCGCCACCTCGTTGTGACGTGCTTGCGCAAACACTTTGAGATCCTTTGGGCCATCATACGACTCAAACAATCGTCGCCCCGCCTCCGCCGGAATCACTTCATCGTTCTCGGCCACCACGACTTTGATTGGGCCTTGATACGATTTCAAATCTTCGGCTGGCTCGAAGCGGTCTCGTAACAACAGACCCGCGGGCAACAAGGGCATGGTGCGTTGTGCCACCCAGGCCAGACTGTGATACGGAACGAACAGTGCCATTCCCGCAACCTCCGGCGCGTGCGCCTTCGCGAGATGCGTCGCCACGCCCGCGCCGAGAGATTCGGCCACGAGGTAACGCGGCTTGCCCGCAGGTAACAAGGCAAACGCCTCCTCGGCAGCTTTGATGAAACTTGCTCTGCTCGGTGAACCAGCGCGGGCACCGTAGCCCGGATATTCCAGAACAAACACGTCAACCATCGCGGCATCGTGAATCGGTCGCGCCAGATAATCGCGATCTCCCGCAAAGCCCGCGTTCCCATGAACAATCAGCACGACGCCGGTCGATGCACCATTGGCCGGCATTTGCCAGCCGATGAGTTCGTTCGCCTGGTTGCGCCAGGGCAAAAAACCATTTTGCGTTGCGCTGGACTCTGCAACGGACGGCGAGAGGCGCGCCGGCACATAGATCAAGCGTCGTTGGAACAACGCGACCAGGAGGATGACC